>JAYKHU010000303.1:0-3415 GCA_035285105.1 Synechocystis sp. | reverse complement strand
GCGATGACCTCACAAACGGCGATCGCCGCTCCGGGTTTGCCCCTCACCTGTTCTAGTTGTTGGCGAACGTCCTCCAACTGGTCAGGATGGTCTAACCAAAGCATTAATTTTTCTGCGACCCCCAGGGGGGTGAGATGACCCACCAACTCTGGTACAATTTCCCGGTCTGCCCATAAATTGGGCCAGGCAAAGAGTCGATTCTGGCTCACAATGAGATGGTTAATTAAGCGGGCAAACTGTTGACCGACCAACGGCAAGCGTGCCAGTAATCCGGGGACACCGTCCCAATTCCGCATGGCATCTAAATGCTGGGTTGGTAGGAGCACAATCATCGGTACGGCCAAGGCCCCCAATTGAGCGGTATTGGCTCCCACCGTGGTGAGGGCCGCACTCAGGTTTCGTAAGGCCGTCAAAGCTGGGAATTGGCGACAAATCGTAATAGTTAACCCGGTGGACGTAAGTAAATACAGCTCCCCCTGGTCAGGGGTGATGATCTGGGCGCTGACATCGCCCATTTTTGCCACCATGGGATTATGGGTCGGGCTGGCATACTGGGCCAGTTGGGTTAACGTGACCGTCGGGGCGAGAAACAGTTCAAATTGACAATCCGGATGACGTTTCCAGACTTCAGTGGCGATCGCCAAGGTAAAAGGAACCCCTTGGTTTAACTTGTGGGGTTTAGATCCCGGCAACAAGCCAATCAAGGGCGGCATCCTTTGGGGGTGACTTTCCGTCGCTTGCCCCACATCCACCATCAAATCACCGACAACGGTGGCTTTCTCCCGCCAACGTCGAGGGAGAGATTGGCGCACCCGCTCATTCATCACGGCAAAGGCATCAACCCAGGGAGACCAGCGGGCCTCCCACTCGGCATAAATCACGGTGCGATAACCCAAACGTTTACCGATAACGAGGGGAAAAAATTGATCGCCGCCCAAAAATAAAACCACCCCCGTGGGAGACCAATCCCAACCCTCCGCCGTTTTTCCCCAGAGCAAAAAATCCCAAAAGTATTCGCTACTTTGCACCCGATCCACCTCGGGATAGATGCGGGCAACCTCCGCCTCTTTGCCCATGGCATGGGGACAGGGGGACAACATCACCGAAATTCTGAGGCGATCGCCACTCCCTTGAAACTGTTGTCGGAGGGCTTGAACTACCGGCCGCACCCAGGTGGTGATTTCGCCGGGGCCGTTGGACAAGATGAGAAGATCAACGGGTTGCGTTAACGTCACGCCATTTGAAGGAAGCACCACTGCGCCGTTTTACCTCAGTTTATGACCTGGTTAAACCAGGGGGGAGTCGCAGGTTCTCGTTTTCGTTTCCGAGTCCAAGCTCGGTCTACTACCACACAGAACGCCTAAGGACGCCCATATTTTTCAAGCATAGATCAAAAAACGTTGTTGGCAGTCACCAACGCAGTAGCAACTTCCCAGTCATTATACCCCAGCTATACTTTGGTGGCTCGGTTGCTGCTCCGTTCCACCTCCCGGACTTTCTTACCCCGCCAAAATAGCCGGATCGGAGATCCGAAAAAGCCTAATTGTTTGCGGAATTGCTTTTCGATATAGCGGCGGTAATTATCGTTAAAACGACTGGGATCGTTGACAAAAAGGGCGATCGTTGGCGGTTGGGTGGAAATTTGAGTGCCGTAATAAATTTTGCCCTGTTTCCCTTGGCGGGAGGTGGGGGGAGAATGCCAACTGACCGCTTCTTCTAAGACATCATTGATCACGGCGGTGGTTACTCGGCGGCGATGCTCTGCGGCGGCAATATCAACACAATCGAGAATTTTTTGTACCCGTAACCCCGTTTGGGCACTGACAAAAATCATCTCAGCCCATTCCATAAAGTAGAGGCGAGCCATTAATTGTTCCCGGTGTTCGTAAATCGTGTACGAATCCTTCTCCACCGCATCCCATTTGTTGATCACCAAGACCACCGCCCGGCCTTCCTCAATAATCCGTCCCGCTAACTTCAAATCCTGTTCCGTGACCCCATCCAACACATCCAACACGAACAAAACCACATCGGCCCGTTTAATCGCCTTAAAAGCACGGTTAATACTAAAAAATTCTGCCCCGTAATCGACATTTTTTTTGCGCCGGATGCCCGCCGTGTCAATCAGTCGATAGCGTTTATCCCCCCGTTCCACCACCATATCAATGGCATCCCGGGTTGTACCGGATATGGGACTAACGATCGCCCGTTGTTCCCCGGTAATGGCATTTAATAAACTGGATTTACCCACATTGGGACGACCGACGATCGCCACCTTAATTTCCTCGTCTTCCTCAACTTCACGGGTGGGGGGTAAATGGTCTAACAGGGCGTCCAGTAAATCCCCCGTCCCGCTGCCGTGGATGGCGGAAATGGGAAAGGGTTCCCCCAACCCTAAATGCCAAAACTCCGCCGCTTGCATGAGGCCCTGCTCCGGCGATTCACATTTATTCACCGCCAGTAACACCGGCACCGATTGTTGACGCAACCATTGGGCAATTTCTTCATCGCTGGCCGTGGGCCCCTGTTGCCCGTCCACCACAAAAATGGCCGCCTGGGCCTCGGCCAACGCCAAACTAGCCTGTTCCCGGATTTCCGGCAAAAATTCCGTGTCGTCGTTGAAAACTAAACCGCCAGTATCCACCACCTGAAAATCCCGATCCTGCCAGAAAGCCGGACGATAGGTGCGATCGCGGGTAATACCGGGTTGATCATGAACGATCGCCTGCTGATTACCCGCTAGACGATTCACAAAGGTAGATTTACCCACGTTGGGGCGACCAATAATAGCAACAATAGGAAGGGGCATAACTGAAATATCAATCCAAAAATAATCAATCAACAATAACGAAAACAGCCTTGGCTAGTACCATCCTCAGTGCTGAAGCGAATTCAAAACGAACGAGATAATCCTAACGAAATCAATATTTCCTAAGCTCTCAAAGGGTTTTAAGGAATCAACATATTCTGATCACGCGGACGCGGTTTTTAGCGGTGTTTTTCGTGCCGCATTTGTTCGAGTTCATCGAAAATCAAACTTAGCCTAATTATTATATCGGCTCTGCTTCGGCCCGTTGTAACCAGACAATAAAGGTTGTGCCCGGCAATTGGGGATTACGGGATAAACCATTGGGACTGATTACCTCTATTTTGCCCTGCATTTGTTGGACTAGCTCCTTGACGATCGCCAAGCCTAACCCGGTGCCGGTAATAGGGCCGTGGGCCTGTTGTCCCCGGTAGTGACGCTCAAAAATTTGGGCTTGATCTTCTAGGGGAATGCCATATCCTGTATCGGCGATCGCCACTCCGACCCAATGGGGAGAATGATCCGGGGGATTCGGCTGGGTGAGATAAACCGCGCCCCCGGTGGGCGTATATTTCACCGCATTATCGAGCAAATTACTAAAGATTTCCC
>JAYKHU010000302.1:0-3326 GCA_035285105.1 Synechocystis sp. | reverse complement strand
GTCAGTTTGGGCAGGAATTTGAACCTTGCGGGGATCTGACCAAAGAACTTGAGCTTCAACAAAATCGATCCCATGCTTCATTTTGTTAGACTTACTTTTATTTGGATCGAACTCAAACTGTGAATCGCTCATCGGCCAGTATTGCCAACAAATAATGAACAAAAAGGGTATCGGTCAGCCCTCGTTCTTTCACCAGTGAGTTATCGTGTGGTTGAGGAAGTCCAGGCGAAAATTGAGCCATTGATTCTACAAATAATCCGGTTTATTGGTAGTTTTCTAACTGAGCATTGCCAAACCGTTCCACACAGCGCACAAATAGTTCTACCCCGATGGGTAATACCGATTCATCAAAGTCGAAGCGGGGATGGTGGTGAGGATAATTTAACCCCAGTCCAGCATTGGCCGATCCTAAAAAGAAATAGCAACCGGGGATGGCTTGCAAAAAGAAAGACATATCTTCCCCGGCGAGGGTTTGGTAATCGGGAATCAGCGCGTCAGCATTAACCATGACGTCTGCAGCTGCTTCCCGCACTAATGCCACTAAACGGCGATCGTTGACCACCGGGGGATAAATTTCTTCGTACTGCCAACGGTAATCAGCGCCGTGGGCTTGGCAGATGCCTTTAACCACGGTTTCCATTCGTTGGGAAAAATAACCTGCAAATTTGGGGTCAAAATAACGCACTGTTCCTCGGAAATAGGCACTATCGGCAATGACATTAAACGCTGACCCGGCTTTCAATTCCCCCACGGTGACAACCGCAGATTGCAACGGGTCAACATTGCGGGAAACGATGGTTTGCAACGCGGTGACAATCTGGGCACTTAATACCAAGGTGTCAACGGTTTGGTGGGGCATAGCTCCATGACCCCCTTTACCGAATAATTGACATTCAAAATGTTCTACCGCGGCCATCACGGGGCCTTCCTTAACCCCTACCGTGCCTACGGGTAAATCGTTCCACAGATGCAAGCCGATAATGGCATCAACCTTCGGAGCTTCGAGTACCCCCGCTTCGATCATGGGTTTGGCGCCCCCGGGGCCTTCTTCGGCGGGTTGAAAGAAAATTTTGACTTGTCCCCGAAAGCTATCCCGATGTTGGGCGAGATATTGGGCCGCGCCTAGGGCGATCGCCGTATGACCATCGTGGCCGCAGGCATGCATTTTACCAGCATGGCGGGACCGATAATCCACCTCATTTTCCTCCTGGACGGGGAGCGCATCCATGTCGGCGCGAATGGCCAGCACGGGGCCGGGTTTGCCGCTATCAATAATCGCCATCACCCCGGTTTTCGCAATGCCTGTGTGATGTTCAATTCCATGATGGGCAAGGGCGCCCGCAATTTTCCCCGCTGTGAGTTCCTCTTGAAACCCCAATTCAGGATATTGATGAAACTGTCGCCGCCACTGGATCAGTTGGGGATGTAACCCCCGGATCGGCAGACGGACGTTAACGGTATTGGCAGCAGCGGCTTGGGGCAGGGGGGAGATCATCGGAAATGGAGTTCAGTTTTCTAAATTGTAAATATTTTGAAATTATTCTTCCCAGATATCTTCATTTAAGAGGGTATCAATGGTTTGATCAAAGGGACATTCTGTGGGGAAGGAGACCTGCGGATATTCTTGGTTAAGTTTTACCAAAGCCCGCTTCCAGGCATCCTCAAAACTTATTTTCCATCGAGTTTGAAGACTGGGGGCCTGGCTAATTAATAGATCAATTTCAGTTTGCTGATTACGAATGGTTCTTTCCCAACCGTTGTAATCATAGGGGGAATCCACATAAAGACGTTTAAGGATATGTTCGATCAGAACGATTAAGCGGGAAATCAGTTCTTTTTTCTGGGAAATCCCCAAGGACTCAACCTCCTCAATTAAGTTTTCAATATCCAAATTTTCAAAATCATGGCTTTTTAATTTGCTGACTGTATCTTCTACCCACAATAAAATATCCTTTTCATACAATGCACTATTCATTGCCATACCTCTATGGTGTTTTGATTGATGTTATTTTTTGAGGTTGATCATTGCGGATTCATGCCTAATCCTTGACGCGGCGATCGCCGTTAAACCCTTGCCGATTACCTCGGCGATCGCCTATTAACTAAACCAACAACCTAACCTCCACTGCGTAATTTATCCAACACCGAACGGTCTTCCAGGGTGGACGTATCCCCGGAAATTTCTTGCCCTGAGGCTAAACTCCGCAGTAAACGGCGCATGATTTTGCCAGAACGGGTTTTGGGTAACACATCGGTAAAGCGAATCTCCGCTGGCCGGGCGATCGCCCCAATTTCGTTGGTGACGTGTTGGATTAATTCCTTTGCTAACGCTTCATTGGCTTCCTGGCTACCTTCCAAGGAAACAAAGGCAAAAATGGCCTCTCCGGTGAGTTCATCGGGACGCCCTACCACCGCAGCTTCTGCCACTTTGGGGTGAGACACTAACGCCGACTCAATTTCCATGGTGCCAAGGCGGTGACCGGATACATTAATCACATCATCCACCCGACCCATCACCCAGAAATACCCGTCTTCATCCTGACGGGCCCCATCCCCAGCAAAATAGAAATGCTGCCCATCCTTGGGGGGAATCTGTTCCCAATAGGTGCGACGGAAGCGATCCGTATCGCCGTAGACATCGCGGATCATGCTAGGCCAGGGGTGTTTGATCACCAAAAAGCCCCCTTGATCAGAATCGACAGGGTTGCCATCCATGTCCACCACTGCCGCCACAATGCCTGGAAACGGACGGGTGCAAGAACCCGGTTTGGTGGGAATTGCGCCGGGGAAGGGAGTCAACATAATGCCACCGGTTTCCGTTTGCCACCATGTATCCACAATGGGACAGTTGCCGCCACCGATGACGCGGTGATACCACATCCAGGCTTCGGGGTTAATGGGTTCCCCCACCGTTCCCAAAAGGCGTAGGGAAGAAAGATCTCGGGCTTTGGGAATGTCTTCCCCCATGTGGATAAAGGCTCGGATGGCGGTGGGGGCCGTGTAGAAAATATTAACGCCGTGTTTTTCCACCACATCCCATAAACAGCCGGGGTTAGAGGGGCGAGGAACCCCTTCGTACATGACCGTGGTGGCACCGTTGGACAGGGGGCCGTAAACAATGTAACTGTGCCCCGTAATCCAGCCCACATCAGCGGTACACCAGTAGACATCGGTTTCTTTGAGGTCAAAGATCCATTTGGTGGTCATGTGGGTGTAAAGGTTATAACCCCCGGTGGTATGTACCACGCCCTTCGGTTTACCCGTACTGCCCGATGTGTAGAGAATAAATAATAAATCTTCACTTTCCATCGGCTCGGCGGGACAAT
>JAYKHU010000301.1:0-5159 GCA_035285105.1 Synechocystis sp. | reverse complement strand
ACGCTTTTTGGCGCTGGTCTCCATCGGCATAGTCCGTATCCGGCGTATTGGGATAGCCCTTATTGGGCAGATCATTTATCCCTTTCACCTGGGGCGGGGCGATTAAATCTTCAATGGGCCGTTCCTCCAGGTTTTGGCGCAGGAAAGAACTATTGGCCGTATTTTCCAACAGACGGCGAATTAAATAGGCCATCCCCGGCAACAGCCGACCATAGGGCGCATAGACCCGTACCCGATGACCCCGATTAACGATCGCCCGGGCCAGGGGTTCCCCCATGCCGTAGAGGATCTGCATTTCATAGCGCCGTTTGGGAATGTTCAACTCCTCGGCGATCGCACAGGCCAGGGCTTGGGAACGCACATTATGGCTACCAATGGCGGCGTAGAGATACTCGTGATTTTCGAGCAATAACCGGGTCATGCGCTCATAATTGGCATCGGTTTGGGCTTTTTCACTGTAAACAGGGATTTGCCAATGGTTTTGTTGGGCTTTGATCGTTTCCTGATCCCAATAGGCCCCTTTCACCAACCGCACCGTCACCGGATAACCGCGATGTTTCGCCCAGGGAATTAACGCCTCTAAATCCTGAGCCGAATCCCGCAGATAGGCTTGTAACGTAATGCCAATATCGGTGCGGGAACGAAATTCTTCCTCCACCAATAATTCTTTGAGAATATTTAAAATCAGGTCTTTGTACTGATATTGCTCCATGTCAAAGTGAACGGCGACCCCTAGGGATTGGGCTTTCCGTAACAGGTCTCGAATCCGGTCACACACTTTGGCTTTACTCCCTTCCGGATCGAGGGGATCAAACTGGGAATAAAACGCGGTTAACTTGACGGAGACCTGCACCTGGGGCAATATTTCCCCGTCGGCTTCATCAATTTGCGCCACCTTCGACCAGGATTGGGCTTGCTGGGATAACTGCGTCATCAACTCTAAATAGTTTTGCCAGTATTCCGCCGCTTCCGATTCAGTAATCACCGCTTCCCCTAAAAGATCAATGGTAAAGCCCATTTTTTCCTTACGGAGGCGCTCCACCGTTTTAATCACCTGGGCGATGGTTTCCCCGGCAATGTATTTAAACGCCAACTGTTCCGTAGCCTTACTCACCGTTCCCGCCGCAATCTGGGCCGGGGCAGAGTTAGCATCGGCAAAGTTCAATAATTTTTTGAGCGCTTCCGGTAACTCCACCGCCTCTTCGCTCATATACTGTTGCAGGTGGTTGGCAATTTCGCTGTTACTCTGCAAGGCAGGGAGGCAGTCAATAAATTTGAACAATTGCACCCTCAACCCTGGATGGCCCATGGTCCAATCCAATAGCTTGTCATCCAAGCGCAGATTATCGCCAATTTTGTTCCAGAGGGAGCGTTTCTCCCGGGTTTGGGCCAACAGTTCCTGGGCGATCGCCTGGGTTTGAACTTCGTATTGTTGTTGTGTGTCGAGTTGTGCAACCACGGTGAATCTAGCTCCGATCATTAGTTTGAAATATCCCCAACCTTTGATTCTACTCCAGTCTTTAGTCGCCGCATTTTCCGCATTTAACGTTGCCGATTTTGCATTATCTCCTCCCTCTTTTGCTGTCCCCTGCGCCGTGTTATGACCCCAAAAGTATCGTCCCTAAAACCCGTATTGATTAATGCCAGCCTAGTCCTGGGGAGTATGGTCTTTGCCCTGGGGCTGGTGGAAATCGCCCTTCGGATTTTGGGCATTGGGTATCCCAGTTTCTATGAAGTGGATCCCCACCGGGGTCATCGTCTCATTCCCAATATGACGGCCCGCTGGCGCCATGAAGGCAATGGGTTGGTCAAGATCAATGCCGAGGGGTTACGCGATCGCCATTACGAAGTTGAGAAACCGCCCCAGACCTATCGCATTGTGGTGTTGGGGGATTCCTTTTCCGAGGCCATCCAACTGGACGCGGACAAAACCTTTTGGAGTGCAATGGAGCGACGGTTACCCGATTGTGCGGCCTTAGCGGGTAAAACCGTTGAGGTGATTAATTTTGGAGTGGGGGACTATGGCACGGCCCAGGCCTATATGACCCTCAAACACCAGGCGTTGTCATATCAACCGGATTTAGTCCTACTAGCCCTGTATACCGGCAATGATCTTGTTAATAACTCCCAAGCCCTCTCCCCTGGCGATCGCCTTTCCCCCTTTTGGCAGCCCGTGGATGGCCAATGGCAGATGAATATGGATTTTAAAGACACGGACACCTATCGCCGTCGGGATAGTTTTGCCCGTCGATTCGTTTTTGGGTTGATTAACCATTCCCGACTGTTACAGGTCTTAAATGAAGCCAAGCGGGTATTGGTGACCCGCCAAACCTTAACCACCCAGTCATCAGAGCAAACGGATATTATTCCCGCCCTCGACTTTGACGTTAACTTATACCAAGAACCGACAAGTCCAGCATGGCAACTGGCCTGGAGCGCCACGGAGTCCCTCATTGCTAAAATCAACCAAGAAAGCCAAGCCCACCAGGCGGATTTTGTGACCGTTACCCTGAGTAATCCCCCCCAGGTTTACCCCGATCGCCAGGTGAGGCAGCGGTTAATAGATCTGGGAGCGAAAAACCTTTTTTATCCGGATCAACGCCTTGCTAACTTCGGCCAGCGCCAGGGGATTGAGGTGATTACCCTTGCCCCCCTGTTCCAACAACAAGCCGATCAAACCGGTACCTATTGGCATGGTTTTGACAATACCCTGATGGGGGTCGGCCATTGGAACGAAAACGGCCATCAATTTGCCGGTGAGGTGATTGGCGATCGCCTGTGTCAACGTCTGACTACCCCGTAACTTCCCACCATCCCCTTGAGCCGTACTTACCAAACCCGAGGCATTATCCTGAAGGGAACTCCCTTTGGGGAAACGGATCGCCTACTGACCCTTTTTTCCCCCGACCACGGCTTAATCCGGGCGATCGCCCCTGGTGCTCGTAAGCCCAAGTCCAGTCTGCGGGGACGAACGGAAATCTTTGTGGTGAACCAATTTCTGCTGGCGACGGGTAAAAGCCTCGACCGGATTTTACAGGTGGAAACCCAACAGTCATTTTCCGGGTTAGGGCAGGATGCCTGCACGTTAGCGGCGGGCCAGTATTTGATCGAGGTGATCCTGGCATTGGCGGTTGAACAGACTCCCCAACCCTTACTCTATGAGCTGTTTATCGAACATCTCCGCCGTTTAGAAGTGGAAGCCCAGCCTCCCACCCTCTATGCTCACCTGGCCCAAGGGCTGTTTCATTGCCTGGCCCTAGAGGGATTTGCCCCCCAATTACACCATTGCGCCTTGTCAGGGGAGGTGATCACCCCCAATTTTCACACGCTTCAATGGCGTATGGGGTTTAGTCATGACCTCGGGGGGGTTGTCACGTTACCTATCAAAACCCACCAGCCCCTAACCCTCAAACGACTCACGGCGATCGAACTGAGCCTACTGCAACACCTGAGTCACAGCGCCCTCCCTGACCCGTTGGACTTTTTACCGGCGGTGGCCCAAAAACGACTGAGAGTGGTGGATTGGCTGACGGTGGAACGGGTGCTACGGGATTACGCCCAACACCAGTTGGGAAAAACCTTCAAAGCGGCCCCCTTGGTAGATAGTCTATGGGAGTTAGACTTTTGAGGGAGTCGGGTTTTGCCATGGAAACAACATTGATCATTGGTTACGGCAATACCCTGCGGGGGGACGATGGGGTAGGGCAAATTCTTGCTGACCACATTGCGGCCCTGGACTGGCCCCATTGCCAAGTGCTGTCGGTTCATCAACTCACCCCAGAACTCGCAGCGGCGATCGCCACGGTGGATCAAGTGATTTTTATCGATGCTATTCCCCACGATCCCCACCGTGATCCCGATGTCCAATTGCAGCAGCTTCACCCCACAGATAACTTGGAGGATTTAACCCACCGCAGTAGCCCCACAGCCTTATTAACCTTGGCTAAAGCGCTATACGACAAAACGGTTAAAGCCTGGTGGGTGTTAATCCCCGCCGTGAATTTTGATTATGGCGAAACCCTCTCCAACGTCACCCAACAGGCCCAGGTAAAGGCCATGGAGACAATTCGTGCCCTAGTGACCTAACGTTTGCCAGGCTAAACGGGCCGCTCCTATCATCCCGGCCCGATTCCCTAATGTAGCAACCAAAATGTCTAGCCCCTGGCGGGACGGGGGCAACACCCGTGCCTCAATTTCCGATCGCAGAGAGGGAAAAAAGTACGCCGCACTGGCACTTAAGCCGCCACCGATAATCACCGCCTCCGGGGTTAACACATAAATCAAATTAGCTAAACCAATGCCTAACCGTTGGCCAAATTTTTCCCAATAGGCGATCGCCTGGTCATCCCCTTGTTCCGCCAACTTAAACAGTTCTAACCCAGTCATATTTAACTCCCGCCGGAGGGTTTGGGCAGAGGTATGTTGTTCCAACGATCCCCGATTGCCACTGTTGCAAGGATAGCCATCCGTTTCAATGGAAATTAACCCCAACTCCCCCCCGGCCCCGTGCCGTCCGGTAAATAATTTGCCGTTTAAAAAGACAGCGCCCCCAACTCCGGTGCCCAAGGTCAACAGAATAAAATCCTGGTAATGCTGCCCGGCCCCCAACCAGGCTTCCCCTAACCCGGCACAGTTGGCGTCATTTTCTAACACCGTGGGTAATTGGGCATGGTCTTCTAGCCAATCCGCCAGGGGAACGTTATGCCACTGGGGTAAATTAATCGCTAATTGGGCAATGCGTCCTTGGGCATCGGCCGGGCCCGGCATTCCCACCCCGATCGCCACACAATCCGGGGTTTTAATTTGATCAATCCCCAGGGCTAGCTGGGCATAAACCGCTTTCGGCAAAGACGGTTGGGGCGTTTCCAGGGCAAAGGACTGCAAACAGTCACCATTGGCTAAAAAGCGCCCAAATTTAAGGGATGAACCGCCAATATCAATCCCAATCACTTGCCGTTGAGCAGGGGAAGAAAACGCCATGGAAAAACCGCCATACCCGTTCAAAGTTTGCTGATTTTACCAAGCTTTTGGTTAATGGTGAGCGGTGGGGGGCGTGAAATGATAAACAGCGGCGATCGCCTGGGCACACCCGTCCGCTAAACAGGCTAATAATTTTTCGCCTTTTTCGGGGGTGGCCACCGTGGCATCCCCCATCACCC
>JAYKHU010000300.1:0-6756 GCA_035285105.1 Synechocystis sp. | reverse complement strand
CGCCATTGTTGCCATTGGGTCAGTAAATCGGGATGGGCCAGGGCGTAGCCAATGCGTAAACCGGGCAGGCTATAAAATTTGGTGAGTGATCGCAGAATAATTAAATGAGGAAACTGGGGCAGATCTGCAATTAAACTTTGTTGTTCCGGGGGGGGCAAAAAATCCATAAACGCTTCGTCGATTACCACCCATTGATAGACCGGGAGTAATTTCAACAGGTCTTCGCGGGAAAGTAAGGTCCCAGAGGGATTATGGGGATTGTTAATAATTAACCCACACGGGTGATTGGTGTCTGTGCCCAATCGTGACCAGGGCCAGGGGCTACCCACCGTCCAAGGAATCGGGTTTAACCGCGCTCCCGAACCATGCCAACTGCGCCCATAGTCCCCAAAGGCCGGGGTTACTAAATTGGTGTACTCTAACGCCCCAAATGTTCGCCCCGCTAGGGTTAACAATTCCGCTGAGCCGTTCCCCGGCAAGACCCAATCCGGTGCCAGATCATGATAAGCGGCGATCGCCTGGCGGAGATGACGATAATCCGGGTCGGGATAATGGGATAGACCCGTAAACGCTGCTTCAATGGCCGTTAAAACGACGGGCGGCGGGCCTAAGGGGTTAATACTGGCAGAAAAATCCAATAAAGAAAAAGCTGGACAGCCGGCGATTTCTGCTGCCCAACTTAAATTACCACCGTGGTGAGGTCGCGCCAACACGAGGAAGAGATTCCTCCCTAGGAACTGGCAACCTTATCCTTAAACATTTTGCCAGCGGAGAAGGCGGGCACTTTGGTGGCAGGGATCACCATTTTTTCGCCGGTTTTCGGGTTGCGGCCTTCACGTTCTTTGCGAGCCCGCGCTTCAAAGGAACCAAAGCCCACAAGGGTCACTTTTTCTCCTTCCGAGACCGACTCCATGATGCAGTCGATCGCCGCTGAGAGAACGGCATCCACCTCTTTTTTGGTGATGGTTTCTCCTAACTGCTCCTTGGCTTTCTCTGTGACCGCATGGACTAATTCGCCTTTATTCATGTGGAAAATCTCCTTGATAGTGAGTTTTGTTTAAATAGACTCATTTTTTAGGCATTTTCTCCCAACAACAAAATTATTAGGAGGGTTAACAGAATCCGTTGGGGGTACAATTTGTGATGATCAAACTCTGAAATCCCCGCAGACCGGCTGTTTTACTGCCTTATTCTATGCACAAAGCGTCGGAGTTGGATCACTTTTCCCCACGAATTTTTGCTATTTCTGAAGAGATCGTCACAATTTGTTACTTTTTGCCGACAAATTACCCTAAATTTGCTGAAATCCTAGCGACTCAGCCAGGCGATGGTTTGGCGAATCCATTGTTCTGCATCCGTATTATCGCGCAAGTCTGGGGACTGGGCTAGGGCGGCGATCGCCTGATTAATTTCCGTTTGGGTGTAACCCAGGGCCAACAAGGTCATTTCGAGATCCGTCAGTAATTCCCCTTGGGGCAGGCTGGAGGGGGTAGTTTCATCCCAGGCTTGTAGTTTACGCCACTGGGCCAGCTTGGTTTTCAGTTCTAGGGCTAACCGTTCCGCTCCCTTTTTGCCCACACCGGGGGTTTGACAGAGTTGGGGAATATTGCCCGTGACTACCGCCTGCACCAACCCTTCCAATCCCAGGGTATCAATTAAGGCGATCGCCAACTGGGGGCCAATGCCTGAGACACTAATTAACTGCAAAAATAAATCCCGTTCCGCCAGCTTGTTAAAGCCAAACAAGGTGGTTTGCTCCTCCCGCAAGAGTAGGTAGGTAAAAATTTGCAGCGGTTCCGACGGCAGCGGGGTCAACTGCTGGGCCAGGGCGTGGGGAATTTGCAACTCATAGCC
Source organism: Synechocystis sp. (assembly GCA_035285105.1). Classification (GTDB taxonomy): domain Bacteria; phylum Cyanobacteriota; class Cyanobacteriia; order Cyanobacteriales; family Microcystaceae; genus Synechocystis. The sequence continues at coordinate 4,902 of JAYKHU010000300.1, read as the reverse complement.
AACATTGTTGACCGATAACACCAAAATCCAGCGACTTTGGAGATTTTTTGTCAGGGACACCCCCTGACCAATGAGGAATTGGATCATAGCTTGGGTGGGAAAACCTTACTCGCCCCAATGGGGCACAATGCTCTCAACATAGGGCAAACGGGCGAGATTAATCAAAATAGACCGCCACTGGGGTTGGTGGGTTTCTCCGATGGCCAGGAATTCCCCCTGTTTACAGTTAACCCGGCCAGGACTTTGGGAAAGTTGCAGGGAAGGATCAAGGACGCGAACGGTGGCTTGTTGCTCAGCGGGAAGACAAAATTCATAGGCCTGGGATCGTTTACCCGTTCCTGATCCGATTAATCCGTCGGCATCAATGGCCATTAGGGAAAACTGGATTTTATCCAAGGGATTGCCCACGGTCTGAGCGGCGATCGGGCGGTTAAGGGTTAGCACCCCCAACAAGATGGCGATGAAACGACCTTGGCGATCGCCTGATGCCCACCGTCGTCGTAACATAATGGCAACCCTCGAAATTCCGTAATTCTTCACGATGACCTATCGCAATCCGGCCCCTACCGTTGATTTAATTATTGAAATGATCGACCAGCCCCGACGGCCGATTTTATTGATTGAACGGCAGAATCCCCCCCACGGTTGGGCGTTACCCGGAGGCTTTGTGGATTATGGCGAATCCTTGGAGACGGCCGCTGTGCGGGAGGCGAAGGAAGAAATTTGCTTGGATGTGCAATTAATCGAACTCTTCTACGCCTATTCCGATCCCCGCCGTGATCCCCGCCAACATACCCTCAGTGTGGTGTTTATTGCAGCGGCAACAGGACGACCCCAGGCGGCGGATGATGCAAAAACGGTGGGCTTTTTTGACCTGTGTGAGTTCCCGCGTCCCCTGTGTTTTGACCATGATCAGATTTTGCAGGATTACCTCCGCTATCGTTACTACGGATTGCGTCCTGACCCCCGGCGATCGCCAGATCAATCCCCCATCATGGATTGCAGGTAGTTTTCTAAGCCGGAATTCTCGATCAGCCACTGTTGGGATTCCAGCCAATCGATCTGTTCTTCGGTTTCCTCCAGGATATCCACCAACAAGTCCCGACTAACGTAATCCTGCTGGGCTTCACAAAACTGAATGCTATTGAGCAAATCATCCCGCAGGGTTTGATTGAGGGTCAACTCATTGTGGAGGATTTCGGGAACGGTTTCACCGATCAGCAATTTGCCGAGATTTTGGAGATTGGGCAGTCCTTCCAAAAATAGAACCCGTTCGATGAGCTTATCCGCTTTTTTCATTGCGGTGATCGACATCCGGTACTCATAGTCATTGAGCTGCTTCAGTCCCCAGTTTTTGCACATCCGGGCATGAAGAAAGTATTGATTAATGGCAGTGAGTTGGGCTTTGAGGGCCTCATTCAGTCGCTGCTTAACCTCAAGCTTGCCTTCCATTGAGCCAATTCCTCCTGGTGGGGTGATGATCCGTCTTTACCATTTTTACCCGATTAGAGACCGGGCGGTTGCTCTTGCCCCTTCAAGTCCCCAATGACTACCGGCTAAGCCATAGCCGATCGCCAGTAGGGCACCGCTAATGAAATGGAGGTTGACGGCAATAAATTTACAATTACTCACCTTAGTCGGTTGATCGTGGTACTGATTAACGTGATTGACCAGTTGGATTGCCCAAGGAAGACTGGCCAACGCCAGCAGGGTTTGCCAGGGCATCAGGGTTAAGGCGACCCCGACCCCAATGGTGACGTACAGACACGCCACAGCGATCGCCAACACGGTGGCCCCCCGTTGGGTTCCGAGGCGTACGATGGGGGATTGTTTACCGGCGGCACGATCATCTGCTACTTGGTGGAAATGGGAGCAAAAGAGAATAATTGAGGTACTAATACCGATAAATACGCTCGGTGCAATTAAATCCGTTGTAAATTGTTGACATTGTGCATAACAGGCGGCGGCGATCGCCAACGGGCCAAAGGTAATAAAACAAATAATTTCCCCTAGCCCCAAATACCCGAACCGGAAGGGGGGTCCCTGGTAGGTGTAACCGAGGAAGACTGCCACCGCAATCAAGGCCGGCACCGTCCAATCCTGCTCTAACCAGGCAATGCCCAAGATTTCCCCCAGACCCAGCATTAAAAAGCCATTGCTAATCCAAAAGACCAGATTGCGCTTACCCGTTAAATTCACCACGGAATGGGCTTTATTGACGTCAATGCCCGTATCACTATCAAAGACATCGTTGCTCAGATTAATCCAGGCAATAATGGCGATCGCCGCTGACAGAAAGAGGGCAAACACACCGCCGCGCCACTGCTCGGTATGGGCAAAGGCCACCGATGAGCCTACCGTAATCGGGATCACCGCCACGCTATACATGGGGGGTTTGATTGCTGCTAACCAGAGTTTACGTCGGGACAGCGGGGCAACCGCAACGGAGGAATCTGTCATAACCGGTTTGACGAAAGAGGACATTGGCAAGGGATAGGGTCTCGGAAGGAGATCCCTTTCTTCGCTAGGATAGAGAGCAGCTAACGTTCTCCTCTGGTGGACTCAGATCATGGCCAACCCTTGAATTGGCAAGGCTTTAGCCAAGCGGAATCAGGGTCAATCCCCAGAGGAACGATCAGCATCATCCCCTAAATTATTTAGACTTTTTTCGCCCATTCCCGAAACCTCCGCCATAAAACGTTAAATAACTTTACAAACCCGTTTATTATTTCCCCGTTCATCCCTGATGTCCGTTGCGACGCCCCTGCAGTCTGACACCCAAGTTTCCCTGGATAGTGAACAAGCCCTTTATGCTTATTTGCGGGCAAATCAAGTGTGTCTACCGCCGGGGAAAAGCCAACTGCTGAGTTTTTCCGACTCGGTGAACTGTGTGGATCCGTTAAGGATTTTTGCTGCCCTCAATCTACAGAATACGGTGCATTTTTATGGGGAGAATGCGGCGCGGCAGGAAATTATTTTAGGCTTTGGCCTCTGTCAATCCCTACGGATCTCTGGGAAATATCGCTTTCAACTGGCGCAACAATTTAGCCAAGACTGTTTTGCGAGGCTAACACCGATCGCCAATGGTCAGGGGGCAACCCATTTACCGGCCATTTTTTGCGGGTTTAGTTTTTTTGATAGCCCGGTGTTGGTGGGGGCGTTTCCCAATTCCTTTCTCTTTTTACCCCAGATTCAATTAAGCCTGGGCCCCACCGGGGGACGGATTTGCTGTCAAATTGTCCTTGATCAAACCACCAACCTTTCTCCCTTGGTGGAGTCGTTATTCGCCACGTTAAGGATTATTCGCCAGCCGCCGTTACTGTCTCCCCCTCCCCCCTCCCTGCCGACCCTTGACCTCCCCGGCCCGGCCCCTGGCCCGGCCCTCTCCCAGGCGATCGCCCGGGGGTTAGATCACATTCAGCGGCATCGACTCAGTAAAGTGGTGCTGGCCACGGCGGTGGATATTGACGCCCAACAACCGTTTCAGATTGTGCATTGCCTACAACGGCTCCGCCGCAATTATGGGGACTGTCACCTATTCTCCTTTGGGAATGGTCAGGGGGATTGTTTTATCGGTGCAAGCCCAGAACGGCTGTTAAGTTTACAGAATCAACAGTTAATCACCGATGCCCTCGCCGGTTCCGCCCCTCGGGGAAACACCCCCGCCACTGATCGCCAATTGGGGCAACAAATTCTCCACAATCCGAAGGAACAACGGGAACACCAAGCGGTTTTAGATTATTTATTAACCCGCTTAACCGCCCTGGGGCTAACCCCCCAAGCGTCACCGCTGAAACTGCTCAAATTGTCCAATATCCAACACCTGTGGACCCAGATTCGGGCGAAATCTCCTGCCCCCTTACATCCCCTGGAATTGGTGGCCCAATTACACCCCACCCCGGCGGTGGCCGGTGTCCCGGCGGCGATCGCCTGTGACTTTATCCGAGAACATGAAACCTTTGAACGAGCCTTATACGCCGCTCCTTTGGGCTGGCTCGATAGTCAGGGGAATAGTGAATTTATTGTAGGGATTCGTTCGGCGTTGATTTCCCAAAACCGTGCCCGTTTGTATGCTGGGGCCGGCATTGTGGCCGGGTCTGATCCCCAACAGGAAGTGGCGGAAATTGAGTTAAAGCTACAAACCCTCTGGCGATCGTTAGTGTAAAGCTCGTTAATAACCCATTTAGGCTTCGTTGGGCAGGAGTTCCCGAAACCGAATTTCATCCCGATGGGGATCCGCTTTGCTTACTTTTAAACTCAGGCGATCGCCGGGGGAAATAGGGCGATCGAACCGGTGGGGTAATTCCAGTCCCAATTCTTCCAGCAAAATTAGCCCCAAGCCATCATCTTCCCGTAACCAGCGCAGCATTAACCCCTGCCACACTTCGTCCACATTACGCCGCAGAAATTCTAAGCCCCAGTAGCGATTGGTTTGGCGTTCCACTAAGGACGCTTCCTTGGATGAAGGCATCACACTAAATAAAATTTGCTGCATTTCGTCCGGGGTAAACGGGAGGCGATCGCCCCGGAGATAGGCCTTAATTTGAAAATGGGTCAGCATATCCGTGTAACGACGAATGGGGGATGTGGCTTGGGAATACACATCTAGGCCGAGGCTGGCATGGCGACTGGGGGTAATGCCCACCTCACTGCGGGGCATACAACGACGCACCGCACATTCCCGCACCGGCCCCGCCGGTAACTGGAGCAATTCTTCATCCGGGGGCAATTCCGGTTGGGGTTGGCCACGAAAGGGCACCGGAATCTGGTTGGTTTGACAAAACCGTCCCGCCACTTCCCCGGCCAGGATCATCATTTCCGCCACTAGTTGACGGGACACCGAGGTTTCTAATAGATAAATCTGCACGTCTTCGGTGTGATCAACTTTAATCACCGCTTCTG
>JAYKHU010000299.1:0-7606 GCA_035285105.1 Synechocystis sp. | reverse complement strand
CACGGGTTTAATGGTTACCGTACTGGTTAAGCTTGACTGCACTGGTTGGCCGGTTTCCCTGAAGGGGCGATCGGGGGTGACTTGTCCCAGGATGGGGGCACAATCGGCAGGAATGGCACTGGCGACTAAGGCAATATGGCGATCGCCGACGGCGAGGCCATGGGTGGGATCGTAACCCCGCCAACCGGCGCCGGGTAAATACACTTCTGCCCAGGCATGGAGTTCCCAGTGGGGGGTGTCGGGATCCCCGATTTCATAACCGCTGACAAAACGGGTCGCTAATCCCATGGCCCGACAGACTTCCATGAATAAAACGGTGAGATCTCGGCAGGAACCATGTTTTGCCCGCCAGGTGACCCCTGCCTCCCAGGGTTCCCCCGTTTCCCGCACCGTATAGGTTACCCCCTCATAAATGCGTTGGGTGAGAGTTTGTAAAAAATTAATCGGATGACGCTGACACGCGTGGGCAATTTCTTGGCCCAGTTCTAACGCCACGGGATCAAGGCGACCTTCGTAGGGGATTAAATAGGGTTTTAGGCGTAGGGCAAGGGATTGGGGATAGTCAAAGGGCAACGTTAACGCCCAGGGTTCTAGCAAATAGTTAAAGGGATTGTCCTGCAACGTTTCCACCACCGATTCCACGGCGATCGCCAGGTGTTGAGTAGGTTGGGTGAACCAGACTTTTTGGCTGGCATTGCCATCCAGTTCCACCAATGCTGAATGCCCAGTGGGCAAGGGATCAATGTTTACCTGATAATCCAGCAACCGTTGCCAACCATTACTCCGGGGTTGTAGGCGCAGGTAATGGGGACGCAGATAGACTAACTGATTGAATTGATAATCGGTGTGGTGCTGGATCTGGTAGATGGCCATCGATGGTTTGATTCTGTCTGAAATTCCCCATGGATTATGACTAAGGGGGGAGGGAAGGGGCAATGGCGATCGGTTATGGGTGATTTCACGGCCCCTCTCCCCGACTCTATTTTCAAGCGATGCTTCTGCACCGCAATGGCACTCGATTAAATGCCTAAACGATTAGCGATCCTTGAGCCAGCTAAACATCGCCCGGAGGTCTTTACCCACTTCTTCGATTAACTCTTCCGATTCCCGACGGCGCATGGCGGTGAATCCGGGTTTACCGGCTTGGTTTTCTAGGACAAATTCCCGAGCAAATTGTCCCGATTGAATTTCATGGAGAATTTGACGCATTTCATCGCGGGTATCTTCGGTCACGATCCGGGGACCCCGGGTTAAATCTCCATACTCAGCGGTGTTGGAAATACTGTCACGCATTTTTTCTAAACCGCCTTCCACAATCAGATCTACGATCAATTTCACTTCATGGAGACATTCAAAGTAGGCGAGTTCCGGCTGGTACCCGGCTTCCACCAGGGTGTCAAAGCCCGCTTTGATCAGGGCGGTTAACCCACCGCATAACACCACTTGTTCTCCAAACAGGTCGGTTTCCGTTTCTTCACGGAACGTGGTTTCCAACACCCCAGCGCGGGTGCCACCAATGCCTTTGGCGTAGGCCATGGCATAGTCCCGGGCTTGGCCACTGGCATCTTGATAAACGGCGAAGAGGGCGGGAACCCCTTGGCCTTGTTCGTAGGTACGGCGCACTAAATGACCAGGACCTTTCGGGGCAACCATCACCACGTCAACGGTGCTGGGGGGAACAATTTGACCGAAATTAATATTAAACCCGTGGGCGAAGGACAGAACGTTCCCTTCGACTAAATTGGGGGCGATTTCTGCTTCGTAAATGGCTTTTTGGACTTCATCGGGCAGGAGAATCATGATCCAATCGGCGGCCTTGGCAGCGTCGCTGACGGATAAAACCTTCAGACCGGCGGCTTCGGCTTTGGCAACGGATTTGCTGCCTTCGTACAGGCCAACAACGACGTTAACCCCACTATCTTTGAGGTTGAGGGCATGGGCGTGTCCTTGGGAACCGTAACCAATGATGGCAACGGTTTTACCTGCCAAAAGGTCCAGATTGGCGTCTTGGTCGTAATACATGCGAGCCATTTAAATATCTCCTTGCTGCGATGGAATGGTGCACTGCAAACTTTTTATCTTAACAAAAAATGGTTAGGCACCGGGGTTTGGTCGTTTGCTACGTTAATCCCAAATATTGCAGGGCGGCGATCGCCGCTTGTTTGGTGGCCGCTTGTTTGCTGTTGCCCTGACCCTGGCCGTAGGGTTTACCCGCAATGTTGACCCGAAAGACAAATTCTTTGGCGTGGTCTGGGCCGCTTTCTGACAAGAGGATATATTCCGGTAATTGCTGGGTTTCCGCCAATGCCCATTGCTGGAGATGACTTTTGGGATCCAGGGCCGGGGTCAGTCGTCGGGGGGTCTTCGTCCCTAACGGGGGGTGTTCCTCCGCTTCCAGGAGGGGGGTAAATAACGACTCGATAAATTCTGTCAGGGGTTCGATCCCTGAATCCAAGAGGGAAGCTCCGAGCAGTGCCTCTAACATATCGCTCAAGACGGAATCATTTTCCCGGCCCCCTCCCTGCTCCAAGCTTTTCCCTAAAACCATGGCCTCGCCGATGCCCATTTTCTTAGCCAAGTGGGCGAGACAGGTTTGATCCACTAACTGCGATCGCCGACGGGTGAGTTCCGCTTCACTGAAGTCAGGGTAACGGCGATAGAGTAAATAACCGACGATAAAGCCCAGAACGGCATCCCCCAAAAATTCTAGCCGCTCATAATGAGCATGCCCCGGATGTTCGTAGCTGTAGGAACGATGGGTCAGGGCCGTCCGGCGCAGTTGGGGATCTTGAATGGGGGGAAAGGGGACGGATGGCTGAGGAGGGGGAGACGCCATGGGAGAAGTTAAACGCCGCGTTCGATGGAGCGTTGGGCTTGGACAAATTCCAATTTAAGCCGCTTTTTCAATTTTTCCGGGACTGGGCGAGACCCATAGGAGGTGTAGTAACCTGCCAGGGAATTGAGTGCCGTTTGCATGGTGGTGAAGGAGCGTAGACCACCGGATTTGGTATTTTTGCGATACCGGGAAATGTAATCGTTAATTTGGGCGCGGGCTTTATCTTGAACGTCTTGGCGATTGGTCGCATCCGCTGGTAAATCCAGGGCCTCGGTCAGGGTTTCAATGACGGTGAGGGTATCTTGGCTGTAGTTGCCGGTTAACCCTGTGCCACTATCGCAGGCGGTTAAGCCGATCGCCACCACCAACACTAATGCCACCACCCGGGCTAACTGATTTCGTAAAAAGGACATCACAGCGGCTTGCCTCCCTGGATTATTGCTCAATTTTTACTTATCGTATCAGGTTAGATCCCCCCCACAATTCACAGTTGGTTGGCATGGATGGCCGCCCCCATTAGCCCCACTTTCGGATTCATAATCACGGCGATCGGAATCCGTTGCATTAAGGGACGCATTCGGCCTTTGTGCTGGAAGGCGTTGAGGAACTGGTATCGGTCTAACAGGGGGAGAATTTTAGCGGCAATGCCCCCGGCAATGTACAGGCCGCCATAGGGCAATAGCTTAAGGGCTAAATTACCAGCTTCTGACCCGTAGGCCGAAACAAACAGGTGTAAAGCCCGTTCCGCTAAGGCATCCGTTTGTTGGCTGGCTCCGTGGGCCACGGCGGCGGCGAGATCAACTCGCTGTTCCCCCTGGCTTGATTCCTTTTCCCATTGTCGATACAGGGCCGCCAGGTGGTCAGATTCTTGGTCGGGGTACTGACTGCGGAGGTATTGGTAAATGTTGACTAAACCCATGCCGGACACAATCCGTTCCACCGAAACCCGGGGGAGTTGATGGTGATTTTTAACCCAGGTGAGGAGTTGAAATTCTTCCGTGTTGCGGGGGGCAAAGTCACAATGGCCACCCTCACTGTTAAAGACCTGATGCTGGCCGTTGCGTTGGGGAATGACAAACCCCTGCCCTAACCCTGTCCCCGCCCCAATGATGGCGATCGCCGCTTTTGGGTCAGGCTCCCCATCTTGCAAAACATGAAGATCCTCCCGGGTCAAACCGAGGATGCCATAGCCGATGGCCGCAAAGTCGTTGATTAAACTGACGGTGTGTACCTTGAGTGTTTGGGCTAGGCGATCGCCGTTTAGTTGCCAATTTAAATTAGTTAATTCACAGGTGTTATCCACCACGGGCCCCGCAATGCCGAAACAGGCGTGGGTGGGGGGTGTCAAATCGGCAATTGCCTGGCGGGCTTGGGCTAAAAAGGTTTCCACAATGGGGACAAGATCGGGAAATTGCTGACTGGGAAATTCCGCCTCATAAAGAACCGTTGGGGAAGGAATGGCCATACCTGGGCGATCGGCCTCCCCTTGGGCCAGCCGCAAAATGGTTTTTGTGCCCCCAATATCCCCGGCCAGTAGCGTTTTCATCATCGTTTTCTCCTAATACCTTGCCTTGTCGTTTTCCATCTTAGTCGTCGAACTTTAGCCCTCACCAGAGAGCGGAATTGATTGTGGGATAATGTAAAGCACCTTGACCTCCTTTGGTTTTATTTTCCCCCCTGCTCCTATGACCCAAGCTCCGCCTAAGCGTTTCCAATTTAATCGTCAACTGTGGTTCCGCTTTGTGGAAACGGCCCAGCCCTACTTCTTTCCAGTGGGGCAGCGACAAACCCGCATTTTTTTAGGCTTAATTGTCACATTAATGGTGACGGTGGTGGCGGTGACGCTTTTTTTAGCCATGGGGTTAACCCTCTGGGCGAAGGCCGTTTTCCCTGATTTCTTTGCGGCATCCGGTAAAGGGTTGGTGGATGGGGTCGAAAGCTTGATTAATTCCCCCGCACCGGTGGTGGGGTTAGTGACTCTGGGAATCAGTGGCGTTATCTTTGCTAGTCAACGTCAAAAACTGCAACAACGCTGGCTGCAATGGCTATTATTGGGGGTTTTATTATTCTTACTCTTTGTGGTAAATGGCTTAAATGTCATTTTAAGCTTTGTTTTTCGCTTCATTGATACGGCGTTAAATGGTAAGGATGCGGATATTTTTTGGCAATTTCTTTGGATCTACGGCATTGTGATTGTCGTTGCCATTCCCATCATTGTGGCCTATCGTTACCTACGGCAAAAATTAGGGTTACTCTGGCGGGAATGGTTGACGGAACATTTTTTGGGACGCTATTTCAAACAGCGGGCCTATTATCGTTTGGATTCCAATTCCGCCTATACCTTAATTGATAACCCGGATCAACGGATTACCCAGGATATTAAGTCCTTTACCAGTGTCACCTTAGATTTTGTTTTAGATATTCTCGATTCAATATTGACGCTGATTTCTTTTACAGCAATTCTGTATAACATTTCAACGGCCTTAACCTGGGGATTATTGGGCTATGCCATCTTTGGCACAGGGGTAGCGATTTTAATTGGGACTCGCTTAATTCGTATTAATTATGAACAGTTACGTTTAGAAGCGAATTTCCGGTATGGGTTAGTGCGGGTACGGGATAATGCCGAATCCATCGCGTTTTATCGAGGGGAAGGGCTAGAACGCCAACAGGTTACCGGTCGCCTATTAGCAGCCATTAGAAACTTTGATTTATTAATTATTTGGCAATCATTAATTAGCCTGTTTCAGTTGGGGTATAACTATTTCACCCGTTTAATTCCCTATTTGATTATTGCCCCTTTATATCTGGCGGGGAGTTTGGATTTTGGGGCGATCGCCCAGGCGAGTGTGGCCTTTAGTCAAGTGTTATCGGCGTTGTCGTTGGTGACCAATCAAATTCAAGGCATTACGGAATTTGCCGCCAGTATTAATCGTTTAGGGGAATTTTATGAATCCTTAGATTCCTCTGCGGCCGCCGACATCCAGGAAGACCCTCAGCAAATTCAAACCCACGTCGGTCAGGGGGTTATCCTATCCCACCTCACCCTGTCCCCCCCTAATTCCGATCGCATTCTGGTGAAAGATCTCTCCCTGGCCGTTGAACCCGATCGCCATTTATTGATTATGGGGGCCAGTGGTAGCGGCAAAAGTTCTCTCCTCCGGGCGATCGCCGGTTTATGGAACAGTGGTCAAGGGGACATTGAACGACCACCGTTAGAAGACCTACTCTTTTTGCCCCAACGTCCTTACATGATTTTGGGTAGCCTGCGGCAGCAGTTAATTTATCCCAATTCCCAACAAACCGTCGACGATGAGTTTCTGTTAAAAGTGCTTTACCGGGTTAATTTGCCCGACTTGGCCGACCGATTTAAGGGACTGGATAGCTGGGAAAATTGGACAAACGTTTTATCTTTAGGGGAACAACAACGGGTGGCCCTAGCCCGGGTATTCGTCAACCAACCCCGTTATGCCATTTTGGATGAAGCCACCAGTGCCCTGGATGTGGACAACGAAGAAACAGTGTATCAAGCCTTGGCGGAGTTAGGAACCACCTACATTAGCGTCGGCCATCGTCCCAGTTTGAGAAACTACCATCATCAATGTTTAGAAATCCAGGCCGAGGGGCAATGGCGCTTGGAAACCTTACCTACTCCCGCGCAGCCATAATTGGGGTGTCCCTCCGCCCAGCCTAAACCGATGTCCCCCTTTACCCCCCAACGTCTGCTGTTGCCCTACGACTTTTCAGCTATTGATGATCATTGTCTTGAGGAAGCCTGCCAATTTTACCTAGCCCAATCTCCCTGTCCCCACATTTTCATCCTGCATGTCCTTTCCCCGCTGCCCAGCACCGATCCTGCTGAACTTTGGCAAACGTTACCTCTGCCGGCCCGTCAACACAAAGTTCAGCAAGAATTTGCCCATCGCTTCCCCGCTGTAATCCCCCAACCCCACATCACGTTTCAAACGGCGATCGGTGATCCGGGGCACGAAATTATTCACTGCGCCCAAACCCTGGCGATCGACCTCATTATCATGCCTTCCCATGGCCGCCGGGGATGGAGCCGATTACTCCTGGGTTCCGTGGCGGAAACCGTCATTCGGGGAACCCACTGTCCGGTATTGGTCCTGAAAGACTCAGAGTAAGCGTTCAAACTGACGGCGTAAAATCTGGGTATTCGCTACCCGTCCCACCAGCAATCCATCATCGGTCAAGCTATCCAGTTCCTGACGCCATTGCTGGATATTGGCTTCATGGTGTAACCAAAAATCAACGATGGTTTTCACCACTGCGTCCCAGTCCCAATCGGGTTTTTCGGGAATCAGTTCCGTGGCTTGAATCAGCCCGTCCAGGGTACAAGCCGGACTACCGACATAGGCCAAACTCCGGCCGCGATCATTTTCTACCTGCTGTTGGTAGTTAAAAAAAGTAAAAATGGGGGCAACCCCGAGAATATCAAACGTGTAATTCACCATAAAAATTTGCGCCCAAGGGCAACAACAACGATTTGAGTTTTCAATTTACAAAAAATAAGGGGTCGCGATTGTAGCAATTTTGCCCGAATTTGACGGGGGCAACTTGATGATGGGTCAACGTGAGATCAAAACGGTAGCTTCGATAATTTCGCTTTCAGCCCTTGGGCGGTTTGGTAAAGTTCCATCAGGCGATCGCCTTCTAGGTGAACTTCTTTGGTGGGGTAATTTTCCAGCACTTCAATCAGTTGTACCGTGTTATCTTCGGCAGCAGAGGTAATAATTGCTCCCCGCAACG
>JAYKHU010000298.1:0-4488 GCA_035285105.1 Synechocystis sp. | reverse complement strand
GTTTGGTAAAGTTCCATCAGGCGATCGCCTTCTAGGTGAACTTCTTTGGTGGGGTAATTTTCCAGCACTTCAATCAGTTGTACCGTGTTATCTTCGGCAGCAGAGGTAATAATTGCTCCCCGCAACGCCTCTTTACTGGCGTGTTTTGAGGGGGTATGGATCACTTCCCCTACCTGATTGAGAATATAACCGCCAAAAAAACTGTTGAGCACATTCGATAGGGTGGTTTGTTCAACGGGAAAGGGACGATTTAACCAATGACGCAATTCTTCGGGATCTTTTTTGGCCAGTTTTAAATAGGATTTCAGAGACGGCGATACTTTCCCTGTGCGACTCAGCTCCCCTAATTCCTGCACAGAGATGGATTCGCGTAAAATACTGTATTTCAAAATAATGTCTTCGGCGGCCTGGGCCGGGGCGATCCCCACACTCACTCCACCGATCAGCAGAAGACCCGTTAGCCAAGTTCGGAAAGTAAGAGGCGTCATACCGTGAAAGCCCAATAACATCAAAAGATTACTTCCCTATACTAAAAGAAAGCCTTTTGGAGTTGTGTCAAGTTTGGGGCAGTTTAATGAGCGTCGCCTTTAGTCCGCAAATAATGTCCGCCGTTGAGCAGTTGGATTATGTGGTCACCGTTGGGGATGTGGCCAGTCGGGCCGGGTTGGAAATCAACCAGACCCAGCAGGGCTTATTAACCTTGGCATCGGAGGCAGGGGGGCATTTACAGGTGTCCGACACCGGGGAAATGGTGTTTGAGTTTCCCCGCCAATTCCGGTCAATTTTACGCAATAAGTTTTGGCGACTGCGGTTACAGTCCTGGGCGAAAACCCTTTGGCAGGGGATTTTTTACCTGATTCGGATTTCCTTCGGCATTTTGCTGGTGTTATCTATTTTGCTGATGCTGGTGGCGATCGCCGCCATTGTGATTGCGGTCAATTCCAAGTCCGACAGCGACAGTGACGGGGGCTTCAATTTCGGTGGCGATCGCCGTGGGGGAGGGGGCTTCTTCTTTTTCCCAACGGATATTTTTTGGCTGTTTAGTCCCGATCCCTATCGTCCCCAGCAGCGTCACAGTAAACCCAAGGAAAAGGGATTGAACTTTTTGGAAGCGATTTTTTCTTTTCTCTTTGGCGACGGGGATCCCAATGCCGATTTAGAAGAAAAACGCTGGCGCACCATCGGGACGTTGATCCGCAACAACGGCGGGGCGATCGCCGCTGAACAGGTGGCACCGTATTTAGATAATGTGACGCCGTTCAATCAAGAAACGGAAGATTACATCATGCCGGTATTGGCCCGGTTTAACGGTTATCCCCAGGTATCCGACCAAGGGGACATTATTTACACCTTCCCCGACTTACAGGTCAGTGCCCAACGTCGCGCCCCCAAATCGGTTGCCAACTTCCTACGGGAAAAACCCTGGAAATTTAGCCAAGCATCCTCCGGTCAAATCATCGCGGCGATCGCCCTAGGGGGAGTTAACTTGGTCTTGGCGTTAACCTTGGGAAGTTTATTAACCACCTATGAATTAGATTTAGGCTTAATCCAATTTGTGCAAGGGATTTATGGGCTGTTAGTGGCCTACGCTGTCGGCTTTTTAGGCATTCCCTTGGGACGTTATTTTTGGTTACAACGCCGCAATCAAAAACTCGAACACCGTAACGAAAAACGTCAAGATAGTGCCAAATTACTGCAACCCCCATCCCCAGCAATGAAAGCAAAACTCGACTTTGCCCAAGAATGGACAGCCAGCAAAATCATTAGTGCGGAAGACATCACCTACCGTACAGATCAGGACTTACACGAACAGGAAGCCCTGCGCTCTGATCAAATAGATGAAGAGTGGCGACGACGACTGGAATCCGGTTCGTAGCCCTCCCGACGTCGGCCACTATTGATGGTTTTTCGGCGATCGCCATCTAAAACCATTCTTTTTTAACTGAGTTTTCACAGTATCAGTAATGGCAGTGAAACTCACAAACTATAAGAGTCGACTAAATGAATAATGGGCGATGACGGGCTCGAACCGCCGACATCCTGCTTGTAAGGCAGGCGCTCTACCAACTGAGCTAATCGCCCTTGACTTAGGTTTTATTAATATAACATAAGTGATCAGCTTGACCCATACTTTTTTGAAAATTTTGCGGATCGAGATCCGTGGTTGCTATGCCTGACGGAAAGACCCACGACAAAATTACCCTCTGGTTGATTCCCCTTGTCCTGGGTGGCAGTTTTTGGACAACTCGCAGTGAGCGCCTTACGTTACTGACGGCGATCGCCTTTGGATTTAGTGGTTTGATGTTCGGCCCGGATTTGGATATTCATTCCCGCCAATATCAGCGTTGGGGGTGGTTGCGCTGGCTCTGGTTACCCTACCGCAAGCTGTTGCGCCATCGATCGCCATGGTCCCACGGCTTTTTGATTGGGACGGTGGTGCGGTTACTCTATGTGGGACTCTGGGGGATTGGACTGGGATTATTGGTACTCGGAGGAGTCTGGCTCTGGCAGCGGGGTCAGGTTGCGTTTTTGCCGCCAACGCCAACGGGGTCTGGGCTACTGGCCTGGGGACGACAATATCAAGGGGAATTACTGGTTAGTTTTATCGGTCTGGAATTGGGGGCCATGAGCCATAGCCTGTGTGACTGGGGGGGATCTTGGCTCAAAAAAAAGCGGGGTAAACGGCGATCGCCCTCCAAGGGAACATTACGACGGCAACGATCAGACCGACGCCGCTAACGGTCGGGCTTGTCCACTGTCCCCCTATCAAAGAGCCGACCAATCACCTCCTCAATGGGGGGATCGTTGACGCTCAGGTCTAGGACGGGTAACTCCGCTAAGAGTTTGGCGATCGCCGTGGTTAGGGATTCCCGCTGCACCAAAAACTTTACTTCCTGCCCATCCATCGCTTCTAGTTCGCCGTACTGCCTCAGGTGATTGGGATCTACCGGTGCGGATAACTCAAGGGTGACCTCTCGATAGGGGGCAAAGCGTTCCACCAACGTTTCCAGGTTACCGTCATACATTAATTCTCCCTGGTGAATCAGTAGCACCCGTTCACATAACGCCGTGATATCGGCCATGTAATGACTGGTCAGTAAAATCGTGGCCTGATAGCGGTGGTTATATTCCTGCAAAAATTGTCGCACTGCTGCCTGGGCATTCACATCCAGCCCCAGCGTGGGTTCATCTAAAAACAACACCGTCGGATGGTGCAGTAATGCTGCCAACAATTCCGCTTTCATCCGTTGCCCCAGGGACAACTTGCGAACCGGTTGTTTTAGTTCCACTGTTAAGGACAGCATTTCGCTCAATTCCCCTAGGCGTTGCCGGAAAACCGCGTCATCTAGGTCATAAATCGCCGCATTAATGCGTAATGAGTCCAAGGTGGGTAGATCCCAAATTAATTGCTGCTTTTGTCCCATCACCAAGCTCATTTGGCGCAAAAAGGCCGACTCCCGCCGAAACGGATCAAACCCTGCCACCCTCACTAATCCACTGGAGGGCTGAATCAAGCCGGTTAACATTTTCAACGTGGTGGTTTTGCCGGCCCCATTGGCCCCCAAAAAGCCCACCATTGCCCCGGCCGGAATGGTAAATGAGACGTCCTGAACCGCCTTGACGTGGCGATAGCGGCGTTGCCAAAAATGCTGTAATGTCCCTTTCACGCCTGGGGATTTGATGGCCACGGGGTAAACTTTGCCCAGGTGTTCCACTTGAATAGCCGCCATTGTCATTACGTTGCCTGTTCCCTAGACTGCTGAACCCTGTTGAATCTTAGCGTGTCCCGTGGGGGGGATTGAAGGCCAGTCTGCTCTGCCCCTCCTAACCTTCTGTACGGGGAACAGCGGTGGTTTCGAGTCGATAGAGATAAAATTGCTCGTTGCCGATAAAGCTACGCCGAAATTCCTTCAGGGGGGTAATGTGTAAATTCAGAGGAGTACTGTTTTCGTCTAACGGATGGTTAAGAATGAGGATTACTGGGGATGAACCTGGGGGCGTTAACTGCTGATTCACCTGCGCCAAAATTTCGGCATCATCAACAACTGTTCGCTCCTGATTGAATAACACAAAACTTCCTTTTTTTTGAATCTCTGGATAGTAAATAGGCGCATTGAGGTAGCCACTAATGGGACTAACGGCAAAATCTTCACTGCCGATTAACGGTAATTGATCCAAGCCGGCTTGTTGTAGATAGGCAGCCGTTGCTCGACTAGCGGAATAGGGTAACGTAACTACGCGAATATACCCCACAAGACCGGCAATCAACTGGGTGGTTAAAATGAGCGTTAACAAATGAGGGGCAAGGCGTTTACTCCAACGGTAAAGGCTCTGCCAGCCGGGGGGAGATACCTTGGGAATGAATGACACGGGGGAATAATCATAACTGAGCCAATAAGCGGTAATGAGGACCAAATATAAATGACCATAATGGCGAGCAGAGCCTAAAAATTTCAAATAGGTAAACAATAAGATGCCGCCAGAAGC
>JAYKHU010000297.1:0-3254 GCA_035285105.1 Synechocystis sp. | reverse complement strand
GGGGGGGTGGCGGCCTTTGTTGATGCAGAACATGCCCTTGATCCCACCTACTCCGCTGCCCTGGGGGTTGATATTGATAATCTTCTGGTGGCCCAGCCGGACAATGGGGAATCGGCCCTGGAAATTGTTGACCAGTTAGTGCGATCTACCGCAGTCGATATCATTGTGGTTGACTCGGTGGCGGCCCTAGTACCCCGGGCGGAAATTGAAGGGGAAATGGGGGACGTGCAAGTGGGGTTACAAGCGCGGTTGATGAGTAAGGCGTTACGCAAAATTGCGGGTAATATCGGGCGATCGGGCTGTTTGGTAATCTTTCTCAACCAACTACGGCAAAAAATTGGCATCAGTTACGGTAGCCCTGAAGTCACCACCGGGGGAACCGCTTTAAAATTCTATGCCTCAGTGCGGTTGGATATTCGTCGTATTCAAACCCTCAAAAAAGGCTCTGAAGGGGAGTATGGTATCCGGGCCAAGGTGAAAGTGGCCAAAAATAAAGTGGCGCCGCCGTTTCGCATTGCGGAATTTGATATTCTTTTTGGCTCTGGCATTTCCCGGATGGGGTGCATGATCGATTTGGCGGAAAAAGCGGGGGTCATTACCCGCAAAGGGGCCTGGTATAGCTACAACGGCGAAAATATTGCCCAAGGTCGGGATAACGCCATCAAGTACCTCGAAGATAACCCCGACATTGCCGACACCGTTGAACAACAGGTGCGGGACTCCTTCTCGTTAAATAATGCCCCCTTCCCCATCGACACCGAAGAGTCAGCGGAAGGAAATCCCGACGAGAATGGAGATTTTTAAGGGGCTTACTGGTCTAGTCGGGCTAGGATTCGCTTTTATCCTGGGGGATTGGACCGATCGCCAATTTCCCCTAGGGACGGCGGGAGAACCGAACTTCAGACTTTGTTAAGGTTTGTTACCCTAAATGGGGACAAAATCTAGGCTGGGCTGCTCCCTTGCTGGGTCATTGATAGCAGCGGCAACTTTTGGGTTACAGGAGCATCACGGGTATGGCATCGACGGATTTTAAAGACTATTACGAAATCTTGGGAATTGGGAAAAGCGCCAGCGAAGCGGAAATCAAAAAACGGTTTCGCAAATTAGCGCTGCAATACCATCCTGATAAAAATCCGGGGGATAAGGTTGCCGAGGAAAAATTCAAAGAAATTAGCGAAGCCTACGAAGTGTTATCCGATCCGGAAAAGCGCCGCAAATATGATCAGTTTGGTAAATATTGGCAGCAAGCGGCCCAACCCAGTGGGGGCTATGGCCCCGGGGTTGATATGGGGGGTTTTGATTTTAGCCAATATGGTAACTTCGACGAATTTATCAATGAATTGTTAGGGCGTTTCAGTACCCCCGGGGGAGGGCCAAGAACGTCCACCTCCTACGGTTATTCCCCTGGGGGCGCAGGATTTGGTGATTTTGGCGGCTTTGGCACCCAGGCCCCTGCGGGCGATCGGGAAGCCACGTTACAGTTAACCTTTGCTGAAGCGTTTCAAGGGGTGGAAAAACGGCTGAACCTCGGCAATGAAATGGTCAAAGTGCGGATTCCGGCCGGGGCAAAAAATGGCAGTCGCGTCCGGGTCAAGGGGAAAGGGCAAGTTAACCCCTACGGTCAACGGGGAGATTTATATCTGAACATGCAGTTAGCCCCCCATCCGTTTTTCCAATTTGATGGAGATAATTTGGTCTGTGACGTACCGATCGCCCCGGATGAAGCGGCGTTAGGGGCCAACATTGACGTACCCACCCCCGATGGCATGGTGAAAATGAAAGTCCCCGCCGGGATTCGCTCTGGTCAATCCCTACGGCTCAAAGGCAAGGGCTGGCCATTACCGAAGGATGGTCGCGGGGATCAGTTAGTGCGCTTAGTCATTACTGCGCCAAAACAGTTAAGTGCGTTGGAACGGGAATGCTATGAAAAACTACGGGCAAACCGCACGGAAAATCCACGCCAAGCGGTGGAACAGTATGCCAACCTGACGGTGTAAACCTCTACCCGTGAGTCTCCCCATGGAAAACCCCCTCCATCAAGTTGAAGCGGCGATCGCCCACCGGGTCAATGAAACCGTTCATCAGGCCAGCGACAAACTGTATCAACGCATTGAGCAATTAAGCCATGAAACGGTCACCCGCAGTCATTTGGAGACCATCCTAGCGGACGCCATTTTGCAGACCCTCAGTCACTTGGCGCGACGCTATTGGGGGGTCTTCGTGGGAGGCATTGTGGGGGTTTTGCTATTACAGGCAGCGTTGTTAAAGGTGGTATTAAAAGAATCTCAGGACTGCGTTGTCCCCCTCTCTTGGCGATCGCCGTCTTCCTCGGTTGACTTATCCCTAGATCGGATCCATCAAATCAAATAAGCGAATTTTTAACGCTTCAATTTGGGATAAGGGCGCCACCCCCGTTGGGCAAGAATCGCTACACATGCGGCAGTTATTACAGCCCCAGACCCCTTGTTTTTCCTTACCCAGGGCCTCTAAACGACTTTTTCCCGCCATATCGCGATTATCGGCAATTAAACGATGGGACTTTGCCAGGGCATGGGGGCCAACAAATTCGGCATTTTTCTTTTTAGCATCGCAGTCGGAATAGCAAATGCCACACAAAATACAATTACTCAGTTGGTCTAAATCCGCCCGCTGTTGGGGGGACTGGGGAAACTCCGCCGTGGTGTCGCCCTGGCGCTTGTTCATTAAATAGGGATAAACCGCGTTTAACCCCCCCCAGAAGGGATCCATATCCACCACTAAATCCTTGACCACGGGTAAGTTGCCGATGGGGCCGATGATGAATTCCCCTGTGACAGGTTGATTGGTCGTTTCTAACCACTGCAAAATAGTCTGAATACTTTCCTTGCAGGCCAAAATTGGGCGTTCATTGAGTCGCACCGCACAACTGCCACAGATGGCGTTCCGACAATTTTTACGAAAGGCCAAACTGCCATCCTGCTCCCATTTAATCTGATTTAAACAATCCAGAATGGTGGTTTGGGGATCTACCGCCAAATCATAGGTCTGGTAATGCGGTTCGCCATTGTCCCGTTGGCGAAGAACCTTGAGGCGAATGTCCATAGTCAGCACCAAAATACAACTGGGGCCCGATCATCAAAACCCTTTCTTTATTTTCCGCACAGAACGATTTTTTGCAGAATTGTGCGCTCAAATTTAACGAAAATTGACAAATCTCCCATGGCGTTACGGCTGAAATCATTAGCATGGAAGAAAAGACGATTTAGAATCCCATG
>JAYKHU010000296.1:0-16347 GCA_035285105.1 Synechocystis sp. | reverse complement strand
CCCCTGCGTTCAGGTATTTCCTTTTGGTCGTACATTCTGGATGGCGAGAACCACCAACCTTGCCTCTCGTGGCACACTTGGGTGCGTGGGCATTTCAACTCTAACAAAAAGCTGTCCTGAAGGACAGGGTTGTAGACCCAGTTTTTCTGATAAAGTTTGGATTCAACATGACGGCACGGAAAATGGCATTGCCCATGAATTGGAGGCGGCGGGTATCCCTAAAAAACAAATTGTTTTAGCGTTTAAACCGATTACCAACCGTCAACTAACGGAATATGCTGTCTCGTGAAATTGTTCTGTTAATCATCGGGAAGATTTACATCAACCAAATAACTGCTCCAGCGCACTGCTTCTGTGCGGGGATCGATGTCCCGCTGGAGTAAGCGCCAGCTTTTGCCTTCTTGCTGTCGTTGTAAGTAAAGCTCAAAGGGATTTTTTTTCTGGGTGACGGTCTGGCGGGGTAGAAACAGTTTGAGGTTATAAACGCCCTTGAGATGGTAGGCGGGCAAGCTATTTACCACGATCGCCTCGATGGTGTTGACGGTGATTTGACTGACGTTAAACCGGGGGGGAGGGGCATCAAGTTGACGACTGAGTGCAGCTTGGGTGCGCTCTAACTGGAAGGTGATCGCCTGTTGGACAATGGCACCATCGGGGGCAAATTCCAGGGGAGGTTTAGCGGCCTGGCAGGCAACAAGCCCCAGACAGCAGCAAGCGAGAATCACCCAACGTTGCCATAACTTCCCCATACGTTCTACCAAACCATGACTGTCCAAAGAATACTCCGGGGTTAGGGCCCTGTCTACAAGGCCACCACCTGCCGCATATATTGACCCCACAAACTGGCGGCCAGGGCGCTACTGCCCTTGGTGGGCTGATTGTCATCGTTACCCAACCAAACGCCGGTGACGAGATGGTGTTGGGGCAAAAAGCCGATAAACCATAAATCTACTGCTTTATCGGTGGTGCCGGTTTTACCGGCGGCCCCGTAGCCAATTTGGGCCCCAGACCCCGTTCCTTCAGCCACTACCCCTTGTAGTAATCGGGTGAGGGTGGCGGCGATCGCCGGATTGACCACTTGTTTTTGGCGGATAGCCTGGTGGTCTGCTTGGTAGACTTCGCGGCAGGTGGTCAGTCGATCCAGGTTAGGGCAGTCCCCCGCATCACGGATGTGGGTAATGCCGTGGGGTTGAATCCATAGCCCTTGATTGGCGATCGCCCCGTAGGCGCTGGTCATCTCTAGCACCCGGGTTTCACTTTCCCCGAGGACTAAGCCGGGGGTCTTGGTGAGGGGGGAGGAAACCCCCAACGCTTCAGCTAAGGTCGTGATTGACCCCAACCCCACCTCCTGGGCAATTCTCAGGGCCACCACATTTTCCGATTGGATGAACCCCTCCCCGAGGGTAATGGCCGGAGCTTCACCGCTACGTTCACACCCTTGATAGGTGATGCCGCCCCAATCCAAGGGGGCACAACTGTAGGCTTTGCCGGGACTGATTCCCTTGGCGATCGCCGCCAGGTAGGTAAACAGTTTAAACGTTGACCCCGGTTGCCGTTGGGCTTGACTGACCCGATTAAATTGACTTTCTTTAAAATCCTTGCCCCCCACCATGGTTAAGATTTCCCCGGTGCGACTATCTAAAGTCACGATCGCCCCCTGGGACACCTCAAAGGTGGGCCCCGTTTTCGTCAAGAAGGTTTGTAAATTTTCTTCCGCCAGGGCCTGCATGGTGAGATTAATGCTGGTTTCCACCAAAAAATTCCCCTCGTCGGCCACCTCTTCCCCCAGGAGATGATTCAGTTCCCCAAACACATAGTTATAAAAGTAAGGGGCTTGGCGGGAGGAGAGGGATTGGGTGGCCTTAGGACTCACCTGAATACGCGATCGCCGGGCCCGATTGGCTTCCTGTTCATCGATCATGCCTAGCATGGCCATACGTTCAATCACCCGATTGCGTAACTGCACCGAGGTTTTGTAATCATTGACGGGGTTGTAGCGGTTGGGGGCGGGCAACATGGCCACCAATGTCGCCGCCTCACTCACATCTAACTCCCGGGCAGACTTAGCAAAGTAAAACTGGGACGCATCCTCAAAACCAAAGTTACCGGCCCCTAAATAGACCCGATTGAGATAGGCCTTGAGAATCTCATCTTTGCTATATACCGCTTCCAGTTTTAACGCCACCATCATTTCCCGTAGTTTACGCCCGGCGGTATTTTCCCGCCCCACTTCGGCAAACAAACTGCGGGCCAACTGTTGGGTGAGGGTGCTGGCCCCCTGCTGAGGCCCCCGTTTATAGAACGTGATGTAAACGGCCCGCCCTAGGCCGTAGGGGTCAATGCCAAAATGCCAGTAAAAGCGCGAGTCTTCAGAGGCAATCACCGCCTTGGGGAGGTAGGGGGAAAAATCACTTAACTGCTCAAACTCCCGATGGATTTCTTGTTGAATGGGGTTAATCTCCGTCCGGCCATCATTGGCATAGACTTTGACCGGGGCAGTCACCCCACTGGGTAAGGGTTTGACGGGAATCTGATTCCACTGCCAGGCGATCGCCGCCGAGGCCATCAATAACACCGCTAGGCTGGTGCTTAACAACAGTCGAATGCCTTTTATCCACCCAGACGGGGGATTCAGATAAATAATTTTCGGCACATTGGCCAATTCCGGGGGGCCAAAGGTAATGACATCACCGTGGCGGAGGCGGTAATTTTTGAGGCGACGACGTTCCAGGTAGATACCATTGCTAGAGCCTTGATCCCGAATTAAAAACTGCTGGGGATTATCGGGGTCGCGGCACAGCAGACAATGAACTTGGCTGGTGAGGGGATTGCTTAACTGGATATCACAGCGGGAACTCCGACCGATGGCATACTGATCCCCTAAGAGGGGGAATATGCGCCCTGACCCCCGTCCCCCTTCCTGAAGCCGGATTTTCGCCACCCGCGCCCCTTTTTTGATCAACACCTTAGACCCATTGCCGCCATTGGATGGGGTTACTTGACGCTTTTTGGGGGAAGTGTTTTTTCGGGAACGGGTTACCATGGCAAATTAGTGCAAAAGCAGTCTAAATTTTAAACCAGACTGCGTTGTACTTTGTTTTTTGGCGGGTTAGGTGAGGTCTGAGGCAGTTAAAGGCAGGCTAGGGGATGGTTGAGGGGGAATGTCAAAAACAGTTCATCATGGATGAACAGAGTATCTGGGTTCAGAAAACGAGAGGTCAATTTTAACGATGATCAAACAGACGCGATTATTCCCCCTAAAAGTTGCCAGTGTCGTCATGGGCTTGCTTTTGGGCGTCACGGGTTTGGTGCTCTTCGGACTTCAACGGGTTCGGGCAGATAGTCCACTAACCTCAACGGATTTGGCCAGTGCTTATCAAGATATTCCCGCCGTCAAGGCTGCCCAACGTCAACGACATCTGGATCCCTTTCTATTGAACTTCCTCCTTGGCGATCGCCCTTTGGATGAAAAAGCAGCAGTGATTAATGGCTTAGGCTGGCGTTTTGAGGGAACCCGTCACAGCGAACAGTTTTTACAAGCGTTGGCCCAACAACAGGGAAAACCCCTGGCTAGTCTGAGTCTGAAGGATTTGTCCCCAGAGAACAAATTTGTTTTGGGCTATCTTTTGGCGATGGATGACTACCTGGATTTAAGCCCCCTGACCCTGAAAACCACCACGGATTTAACCCGGGTCACCCCCATCCAACTCTTGTCCCAAGCGGTCTATGACCTCCCCGACGACTTCACTGTCCAGTTTGTGCGGGCGTTGGTGGCGGCCCAATATTGGTTTGATCAGTCCTGGTGTGCGGTTTATCTGGAACCCGTGACCGTTTTGCGCCAATTTCCCGAAAAATCCCGCAATCTTCGTCCCCAGGCCATTGATGCGGCGATGAAATATATGGATTTATATCAGCCGGATTGCCGTCCCTAACCTTGATTGAGACCGTAGGCGCTATTACTCCGACTTACCTAATAGGTCTGGCGATCGCCCGGGGGCATTGGCGATCGCCGCTAGGGCCGCCTGGGAACCGGCGATAATATCCCGTTCAGCGCCACCGAGGTAAAGGCGACCAAAACTACCGATGGAACTGACTTGCAAAATATTGATTAACGCCGACTTTTCCGCTGCGTTAGCCGCCAAGGACGCATAGGCGGCCGGTTGCACTTCCAACACAAACAAGGTTTGCCCCGCCAGTAACAGTTGTCCCCGGCGATTACGGTTAATCAACTGGGCTTGGTAGGCGTCAATATTGCGGATGATTTGGCTGGAAACCACCTTGGGTTTAAGACAATCGCTGGCTTTAGCACCGATATATTGCAACATTGCCTGCCCCGCCGCCCGCACTTCCCCTTGATTGCTGGAATGGATTTCCAACAGTCCATATAAACGTTCAACAAACAGGACGCCAGGGCGAACCACGGCGGACTTCATGGCGATATCCGTGATGCGATTAATTTCAATCCCCGGCGAGACTTCTACCCAGAGGGAACAATCCCCCGGTAAGGGCAGAAATCCCGATGCCACCGTCCCAATGTAGGCGGCATGTTGGGGTTGGAGACTATCTAAATAGACGTAACTACGGAGTTCGAGTCCCATGAATGGCGGTTGTGAAAGGGCAAACGGCGATCGAGCCACATGTCGGCCTTAACGCCTTTATCAGCCTACCGTGTCCGTGGAGTCCCCATCGAACGGCGGGGGGAGATTAGTCCCTAAACGTTGGAATAAACACTATTCCGCAAAATGGTATAGCCCTTAATTAACTCCTGAATGCCCCGGCTCAAGGACCAATCGGGACTAAAGCCCGTACTGAGAATGCGTTGATTGGAGACAATGTAATCCCGCTTATCGGGGTCTTCCCCAATGGGGGCTTCCAGGTAAACAAATTTGGGCAAATGCTTCTTGATTTCAGCGCATAATTCCAATTTTGACAGGTTAGCATCCTCTAAACCCACGTTATAGGCTTTCCCCTTCATGGTTTCAAAATTGTCTAAGCCATGTAAAAAGACCTTGGTAACATCGCGAATATGGATGTAATTACGTTTGAAATGCCCTTCAAAAATCACCACAGCCCGGTCATAAAACGCTCGGTAAACAAAATCATTCACCAACAGATCCACCCGCATCCGGGGGGACATGCCAAACACCGTTGCCAGCCGGAAGGTGATGCTATTTTCCCGTTCCAGCACTGCCTTTTCCGCTTCCACCTTGGTCACACCATAGAGGGAGATGGGACGGAGGGGACTGTCTTCCGTGCAAAATTTACCCTGTTCCCCAATACCATAGCCGCTATTGGTCACGGGCATTAAAATTCGTTGTTGGGGGCTGGCCAACCGGCAAATCATCTCCACAGCGGTTTGGTTGGTGGTTTTGGTGCCAATTTCATCCCGACTGCACAGGGGGGCCCCCACTAGGGCCGCCAAGGGAATAATCACGTCGGCATCTTTGAGCAGATCCTTCATTAGGCTCTCACTGCGGCAATCCCCCCGGACCACCTTAAACCCCTCATATTGACAGCAATCGGCTAAACCACTCTGTTGGAACATAAAGTTGTCCACCACCGTGACATCGTGGCCAGCCGCCAAGAGGGTCGGGGTCAAAACAGAGCCGATGTAGCCGGCCCCACCGGTAATCAAAATTTTCATGCTGTGAGTGTACTCCTCCAAAACATCAGTGAAACGCTGGGCCAAAGCCAGTTCCTAGTAAAGCAAAAAACGGCAACCTCTTTGAGCTAACGGGGAATACTCATGGCATCGTGGCGTTTAACCTCTTCTAAATACTGCCCGATCGCCTCGTCGGTTTTACCGATAAATCGCACCACCCCCCGGTCTAACCAAACCGTTGTGTCACAGGAATTTTGAATGAAATCTAGGCTATGGGAAACCACCAGAATGGTGGTGTGGTGCCCCCATAATTTATCCATGCGGGCTTGGCACTTATGTTTAAAACTTTCATCCCCCACCGATAATACTTCGTCCAAAATGAGAATATCTGGCTCCACATCCGTGGCGATCGCAAAGCCCAATCGGGCAGACATCCCGGAAGAGAGGGATTTCACAGGGGCGTCCGCAAAATTCTGTAACTCCGCAAAGTCGAGGATATCCCCCACCCGTTCCTGCATTTCCTGGCGGGAAAATCCCAACATGACGCCATAGAGGATGATGTTGTCCCGCACGGACAAATCAGGGTCAAAGCCCGCTCCCAACTCGATTAAGGGGGCAATTTCCCCTTTTACCCGCAGCGTTCCCATGGACGGCGTTAAAATACCGCAAATTACCTTTAAAAGTGTTGATTTCCCTGAGCCGTTAGAGCCAATAATGCCAATTTTGTCGCCGGTTAAAACCGTGAGATCAACATTGTCAAGGATTAACTTACGGGAGGGTTGGCGGTATTTTCCTTCTATTAACGACAAAATGGTTCGCTTGAGATCATAGGAAAACTCTTCCTGGGTCCGGCGATACAATGAAACCTTATCAAGACGAATAACTTCAGACATCTAAACTCAGGGTTACAACAAGTCCATAAAATTCTTCTGCCATGAGCGGAAGCAGCACCAACCAACCACCAATAAAATCAAGCCATTTAACAGGGAATGTAGAATCAAATTAATATTCGGTGTCTGTCCACTCAAGGAAATCTGGCGAATACTTTCAATAATGGGCAACAGGGGATTGATGACCAAAAAACGGCGTACTTGTTCCGGCACAATTTCAGCGGGATAGAAAACCGGTGAGCCAATCCAAAGCACAAAGCAAACCAGCTCATAAAAATAGGGCAGGTCGCGGAAGAACACATAGAGGGCACTGACAAAGTAACCCACCCCGGTGCAAACCAGGCTCAAGGCTAACAGGGGCAACAACAAAGAGAGGGCATTAACAAACCACCACCCCGATTCCCAGGATTTATAAATGGTCACCACCGCTAACAACGGCAGGGGGCCAACGATAAATTGAAAAACGTTGGACAGAATCATGGACAGGGGAAACACACTGATGGGCAACCGAATTTTGTTCATGAGGCTGCCACTGGAAACCACACTGGCCAGGGCCTGGTTTGTCGATGACGAAAAAAAATTAATTACCAGTAGCCCAGTGAATGCGGCCAAAATATAGTTTTGTGCTGATCCATAAAAAGACGCAAAGGCGGCACCAAAAATGGCCGTATAAATCCCTGTCATAATCAGGGGATTTAATAAAGACCAATACACCCCTAAAAATGACCCCCGATAACGGCCCTTCAAGTTCCGCTCAACCAGAATGTGAAGCAATTCTAGATAGCGCTGAATGGGTGGCCAGTCTACCCGTGTCGGTATCGTAAGAGCCATAAATTTTACTAAAAATTTGCTGCGGCTGCGCCAGGCTAAAGACTGATTGTATAGAGTTGTGCGGCGTTTGTCGAGGCACTCCCTGACTGGCCCAGAACTCCACCGATGGCGGGTCGCAGTTTCCGGTAAACTAAGGAAGTTTGCAATCTTTCTTTACTGTTAGCCACGCTTTATCAACATGTCGATTGAAATTGGTCAAAAGGTTAAGGTTTTCCGTCTTCGGGATCGCGTTTCCGCCGATGTGGTCGGCAAGCTCGGCAAAATCGGGGTCGTTAAGGATTTTAAAATGACGGATGGGAGCGGCATTGGCGCGGTAGTCTCCTTTGATGACCGCACAGCAACGTGGTTTTTTGAAGATGAACTTCAGGCCATCTAACCGCTTTCGAGTCCCTGGGCCAGATTGGTTATGATCCTGGCAGTTTAGGTTTCCCCATCATTCCTTCCTATTTGGGGCTGGGGAATCGATACCTTAATGTTTACATAGTGTTTCTTGGAGGCGAGTTCCATGGCATTAGTTCTGACCTTTCTGGGCAAAGGCGGTGTGGGCCGGTCAACGGTGGCGATCGCCGCTGCGAAGCAATTGGCCCAAGGGGGTCAGCGGGTGTTGGTGTTAGGGCAAGATCCCAGCATGGCCTGGCAATGGAACGTGACATTATCGGAAAAACCCCAAGCCCTAGAGACCAATATTGAAGGGTTCTTGCTCAGTTCCACCCAGCTTTTAGAACAGGGTTGGGAAACGCTCAAGGAATTGGAAGCCCAATATTTGCGATCGCCGACGTTAAAAAATATCTATGGTGAGGAGTTGGGCATCCTGCCGGGGATGGATGAGATTTTGATTCTCAACGCCATCCGGGAATATGATCAGTGCGGGCGTTACGATGTGGTGATTTACGACGGCCCGGGGAATTTATCCACGTTACGACTGTTGGGTGTCCCCGACATTGCCGGTTGGTATTGGCGACGATTTCAAAACGTGTTGGCGGATTCCGAGGTGGTCAAAACCTTGTCCCCCTTTGTGCAGCCCATGGCCAGCGCGGTGTTGAGCGTTAACTGGAGTCCTGATCAACTTGCCAATCATCCCCAAGGCCCCCAAGCGCTTTTAAATCAAGGTAAAGCGGCGATCGCCGATCCTAAAAAATTCGCCGCCTACCTCGTCACCAGTAACGATCCCCTTGCTCAAAAGATGGCCCAACTCTATTGGGGTGGGGCCCAACAGGTGGGGGTTACCGTTAACGGGGTGATCCACACCCCCCTCGGTCAAGGTTCCCTAGCCAGTAATGGGTTTGACCCGTTGGCGATCGCCAGCTTACCCACCTATACCCCGGGTAACTGGCAACCCTTAATCACCGCCCTCCCCAACTTTCTGGCCCCCAGCAATGCCCCCCGGCCGTTAGAGATTGATAGTGCCAATAAACAAGTCAAAGTTTACCTGCCAGGCTTTGACAAAAAACAGGTAAAGCTGACCCAATCCGGGCCGGAGTTAACCATTGAAGCTGGCGATCAGCGACGCAACATTGATCTGCCCGGCAGTTTACGGGGTAAAGCCGTCACCGGGGCCAAATTTCAGGCGGGGTATTTAATCGTCAGTTTCTAGGCAATCAAGCCCCCCTTGGCTTGGGGGGTATCCCAGTTGAGTCAAGAGTTTCCGGGGTGCCGACCTTCATCAATAATGTACTTAACAGCAGTTGCATTTGATAAAGATTAAGGTAGGTGGAAAAATCGAGATGACCATTGATTAGCATTTGTCGATAGGTTGCTTGGCTACTGTGCAAATGTTTGATCAACCAATCGGGATCATTGTCACTGTGGTTTTGTAAATCCGTTAAATTGCCAATAATTTGATTCAGATCGCCATCCTGTTGTTGGTTAATTTCACTGCGACATTGTTGCACAAAAATTTCGTTCATATTGTCGATTTGTTGATAGAGATCCGGGGCTAAATTTCCTTCAATCAACATAAGTCGATACCGTTGTTGAAGGTTTTCCGTTTCTTGCAGTGTATGGCGGGGATCCGTGGCTAACTGTTCTTGTAATTCGGCGATCGCCTGACGGTGCCCTTTCATGATTTTTTCGATTTTGCGTTTACGCCACCCTCGAATCAAAACACCAATGCTAGTGGTGGTTAACAACATAATTGATGCGGCTTGGAGGGGGGTATTTTCCTTGAGATATTTCAACCAGGCTACCCGAGGATCCCCATTTTGATAGGCCTGAATGGCACCGGGATGGACATACAGTAAGCTTTCGTAGAGGTTAATGCCGCCATTTTCCAAGGCGAGTTGGGGGTAAAACGACGCAAATTGCCGCGCATTGGCAAAAATTGCCCAGGTCATTAGGGCCACGGTCTCCCGGGGAACATCGGGGCGGGTCAGTAGGGCGCCCCCGGTGGAAATAGTCAACACATCGGTTGCGGGTAAGGCGGGTAGGGGTTTATAGGTCCCTTGGGGAATGTAGGCTTTGCGATAGGATTCGGGGAATTGCAGCGTGAGATAGTTAATAAAACTCAAATTCAACGGCAAAAACCGCAACCCAGTCGATTGCCGCAGTTGTTCCCGCACTTGAACGCTAGCTTTTAGGGGGCCGACATACACCAGAGCGTCCAAGGTTTGATCGGTAAAGCGCTTCAGGCTATCCCCCGTTTGGGGCTGAATTTGAAGATTGGTGGCTTGAAAAAGGCGGGAGGCGGTGAAGTTAATGCCACTCCCAGGAGCGCCAATATCAACGATTTTTCCCTGAAGTCCCGCAAAATCACGAATATTGGTGGCTTGATGACTAATGATATGCACATATTCCTCGGTTAACATGGCGACGGCCACCGCTTCCCCCTGTTTCATTGCTTCACTAGCAACGTCCAACTGCACCAGGGCAAACTCCACTTCTCGATCAAGTAAGCGCTGCAGATTTTGCTGGGATCCTTGGGAATCAAACGTGTCTTCAACCTGGAGATCCACTTGGGGGGCAATCTGTTGAATTTGTTTACCAATGCGGCTATAGGCACTTTGATTGCTGCCGCTGGAGAGACGCACCACCTGGGGGGGCGCACTGCAGCCGGTCATGGTCCAAATGGTTATCCCCCCTACCCAGGGCATTAACCATCCCTTTAGGGGGCGCGGGGACTGGGGCAATCGAGTTAACAGAAAGCCAAACATATTGTCTTGATGAGGGCGGGAAGGCCCATGGGGGTTAAAGGGGAGCAGCATCGCCCTCCAGGGGGGCGGGTTCAATGATGGTGATGGTAGGGGGAGCTGGGGGGTCAGGGTTAGGACTCAAGCGGATTTCCATTCTTTCCTTGGCGATCGCCGTGGCGGCAAAACGGGATTGGGCCGACTGGGCAATCTGATGCAAGAGGGGATCAGTGTGGCTTGGATCGTGGTGAAAGAGGATTAATTGCCTCACCTGGGCAGCTTGGGCCACCTTAATGGCTTCTTGCCAAGTGGAATGACCCCAGCCCACTTTACTCTGCTGGGGGTCATAATATTCCTCATCGGTATAGGTGGCGTCAATGATCAACACATCAACCCCCTGGGCTAATGCCAGCACGTTCTCATCCAGGCGATCGGGAAAATGCTCGGTATCGGTAATAAAGGCCACGGCCATCCCCCGCCAACTCACGCGGTATCCTAGGGCCTCCCCGGGGTGGTTTAACGGACGGGTGG
This sequence comes from Synechocystis sp., assembly GCA_035285105.1. Classification (GTDB taxonomy): domain Bacteria; phylum Cyanobacteriota; class Cyanobacteriia; order Cyanobacteriales; family Microcystaceae; genus Synechocystis. Next base: position 5,368 of record JAYKHU010000296.1, on the reverse strand, counting down.
CGATGTGAATATCGTTGATCGCAAACTGTTCCCCCACCTCTAAGTCGTAAAATGCCGCAATTCCCTGCATAATTTGGAGGGGAACGGGGAAATTGGGGTGTAACATCTGCTCATGCAACCGTTGTTGAATGGTGGCACCGTCCGGCGTTGGTACGCCATAGATTTTAAACAGATTGCCTGGTTTAAAGGCCGGGGAAAAAAAGGGAAAGCCTTGGATGTGATCCCAGTGGGTATGGGTGAAAAACAGATGGGCGCAGATGCCGTTATGTCCTTGCAGGGAGTCCCCCAATAACCGGATACCTGTACCCGCATCAAAAATGAGGCGTTCTTTTCCCACCTTCATTTCCACACAGGTGGTGTTGCCGCCGTATTCTACGGTGGCCCGCCCTGGACAGGGGATACTCCCCCGCACGCCCCAAAATTTAACGATCAGGTTTTCTGAGTTGTCCAGCAATTGTTCTTGGTTTGTTACCACGGTCATTTGATTCATTCATCACCCCAGGAATAATCAGGGAAAATCGATCAAAGACTTGTGTAATATTCCCAGAAAAGCCTTCAATTAGTTTAGCCTAAAGGTTTCTTAACCAGGATGACCCCCATCGCTAGAGTGGCGGAATAAAAAAATCCCCGGCTAATGATCACGGGGAAAAGGGTTTAAGTGCAGTGCTGTAACAAGGCTAAGGCACACCTATTGATTAGTAAGCGAGGGTTTCCAGGGTTTGGCGCAGATAGCAACGAACTTGAATATCTAGGAGTTGGGGGGCGATGTTGGCTTCGTTATCAATTTCTGGGTCTAAACAATCGTCTTGCCAACATTTGAAGCCGGAACTGTCGGCGATCGCCAATTTTAGGCTATCCCAAACAGAGGATTCCGTTGTGGGGGCGGTCGGGGAGGAGAGGGTAGTCATATTCTTAGATCTCGCAGCGATGGGACAATGATTCAAGCCAGTTTTGTTCAATGAGACCCATGAGAGTCATCGTATTGACTTTGTCTTATTTAACTTTTAGGGTAACGCAGCTTCTTCATTAAGGACTGTTAAGTGCAACACAAATTTGAGATTCTGGTCAAAAAAACCGGCATTGCGGGGGGGATTGCGTCCGGGGGCGCGGGTTATAACAGGCTGTCCATGAGGGTGAGAATCTCCACACTGGCGGCATTTAACGTTGTTTGGGGTTCCCGATTTGCCTGGGCGGCCCACAGATCCCGCAGGGCGATAAGTTTTAAACTATTTTCCGCATAGGTTGTGGCGATCGCCGTGGCCCCCGGTAGATACCCCGTGGCCCCTAAATCCATCATGGCGGACCGTCGCAATTGAAGATCCGGACCTTTTAACGCGGCCACCAGGCGATCGCCATAGCAGGGTAATTGGGTGAGTTGGTAGAGGGCCCGGGCCGCGGCGTATTGGACTTTGGGGGCGGCGTGGTCCAAAAAGGGTTCCAAGGCGGAGATTGCTTCCTGGGCTTGCAATCCCCCGAGGGCTTCCAAAATGGCTTCATAGGGTTGAACGAGGTGGGGTTTGCCTTCCACCGGTTGGGCCGCCGCAACGCCGCCGTCGAGCTTCTTTAATAATGCCGGGATGGCCGCCGGATCCTGTAACTGCTCCAAGGCCTGGGCGGCGGACTCCCGCACATAATAGTCTTCACAGTCCAGGGCTTCAATCAACGCCGGGACAACCTGGCGATCGCCGAGTTTCCCTAGGGCTTTGGCCGCATTACGGCGCAGGGGATAGCCCCCGTCAGGCGATCGATCCGTTTCGTCGGTCAGGGCCAGCAGTAGGGCCGCAATGGTTTCTGGCCGGGCTACCCGAAAGCGACCAATCCACCAGGCCGCGTAGTAACGGGCACTGCTATCTTCCGTTTGTTGTAGATTGGCGATCGCCTGCTCAAGGGTGTAGGCGGGGTTAGGGTCAGGGGTCATGGGAGACGTTCTCGGGGGAAGATCAGGGTAATTCCACAGGGGGAAGGGGAGTTTCCGGTTCGAGCCAATTATCTTCCGGCGGGGCCACAATTTGATTTAACAAAGACCCAATGCCTTCGATTTCCACCTTCACCGTGTCACCCACCTTGAGGGGGGCAATGCCTTCTGGGGTGCCCGTTAAAATCACATCCCCTGGGAAGAGGGTCATAATCTGGGAAATATAGGCGATTAAGTCTGCCGGGGCAAACACCATATCGCAGATAGAACTGGATTGACGGGGCTCCGTCTCGTCGTTGACAAAGGTTTGTAAGCGGGCGTCGGCACTGAGGTGACGTACTACCCAGGGGCCGAGGGGACAGAAACCGTCAAACCCCTTCGCCCGAGTCCACTGGGAATCCTGGCGTTGTAAATCCCGGGCGGTAATATCATTGGCGATGGTATATCCCCAAATGGCATTAACGGCCTGGTCGGCATTGATGTGTTTACTTTCCTTGCCGATGATAATGGCCAGTTCCCCTTCATAGTCCACCCGTTGGGACTGGGGAGGGTAAACGATGTCCTGTTGGTCGGCGGCGATCGCCGAGGGGGGTTTGAGAAATAAAAGGGGTTCCGCCGGTACCACATTGCCCAACTCCGCCGCATGGGCTTGGTAATTGCGACCCACCGCCACAATTTTGGAGGGCAGACAGGGGGCTAATAGGTGATAATCCATTTCCGCAATGGCCGTGTCCAACGCTTGCCCCCCCAACCACGGCGCACCGCTGAGTAGTAACACGCTATGGTCGAGTTGCAACAACCCATAATGGATTGTCCCGGAGTTATCTTGAATACGGACGTAGCGTTGAGCCATAGGAGTGATAAAAAAGGGCGATCGCCGCTGGAAAAATGGGGCTAAGGACTAACCATAAACTGAGGGGGGCGCTAGATCCTGGGCTACCCTAGAGAGTATGATAAAAGATCCTTGCTTTTACTCAAACTATGACTGACCTAAGTTTCATGACAACAGTTTCATGACAACCGGCGTCTGGGTCCCTGAGTGAAAGCCCTACAGTCCATAAGGAGTTATTTGCTTGTGAATAGTTACGAATTAATGGTAATCCTGCGTCCTGACCTCAATGAAGAACGGGTCAGTCAAGAAGTTAACAAATACCAAGACTTTTTACGGGATAATGCGGCCGAAGAGGTCAGCGTTAAAATTTGGGGCAAACGCCGTCTAGCCTACCAAATCCGTCGTTTCAATGATGGCATCTATGTGTTGTTTAACTTCATGGGGGCCGGCCATCAGATTGCCCTGATTGAACGGGATATGCGCCTCAATGACAATGTGATGCGTTTTCTTAGCATTAAATTAACCCCCGAGAAACCCGAACAAGCTGAAGAAGAAGCGGCCCCTGCGGCGATCGAAGCTTAATCATTTTGACCCCTCCCCCTATTAATCCCCCAGTTGAGGACAGGATGGGAGGGGTTTCCCCTAAGCCCCCATACCGGAATATTGCCTTAGGCCCCGCCGCCAGAGCCAGCGGTTCAGCAAGAGGATCAGTCCCCCCCACAGGGCAATCATCATCAGACTTCTAAAAAATGGTAAGGGCAAGCCCACCAAAGCGGCGGCCGGGAAATAGACCCCATAGGGAAAGGGGGTGAGCAGCACAATTTGGCGCACCGTTTCGGGAAAGGTTTCCAGGGGGGCCACAATGCCCGAGAGAAAGATATAAAACAAAAACCAAAGATCCTGGAGGGCGCTGGCCCGCTCTGTCCAAAAAGCACAGAGGGCAAAGGTGTATTGAATGACAAAATATAGCCCAAAGGAAGCCATAATCCCGACTAGGGCCTGGAGAAAATGCCAGGGATTCGGTAGCCAAAACGCTTCGGGATAAAGCCCAAAAAAGAGACCGGCAAAAATGACTAAGATTGGCAAACGGGTTAATTTCTCCGCCCAATGCCGAGCGACATGGTGCCAAACGGGATCTAGAGGTTGCAACAGGCGAAAGGATAACTTGCCTTCAATCACTTCCCGTTCAAACTCCCAAATCACCCAAATAGTCGTCAGTTGTCGAACCACAAAGACTGCAAAAAAATAACGGGCAAACTGGAGGGAATCGAGGCTAAAATCCCCACTTGCCGCTGCCTTGACCCAAACCCCCATCAAAATGAGGGGCAACGACCCCGATAAAATCCAGAAGAAAATTTCAGCCCGGTATTCCACCATTTCGGCAAAATAGACCGATAGCAGGACGCTCAGTTTCGCGGGTAAGGCTCGCATAGAATAGGGGAGAGGCAGACGTCACAGAGTAATTGATCAAAGTTTAACCTGTTCATCCCGGGGGAATCCCAATGATCTATCGACCACCATGGCGCTTGATTCCTTTTCTGAACGCTTCGGGGGCGGAACAAATGGCGATCGACGCTTGGTTATTACGGGAGTACTTGCCCCAGGCCGGTCGCTCTGTGTTGCGATTTTATGGATGGGGCCCCGCCGCCATTTCCCTGGGTTGCTTTCAAAAATCCTGGCCCGAAGCTTGGCAACACCTAACATGGCAAGGTAAACCGATTGAGTTAGTGAAACGACCCACCGGAGGACGGTCGGTATTACACCAGGGGAGTTTAACCTATAGCGTGGTGATGCCCCGGGGAAACCAAAAACGCCAAACCCTTTATCCCTGCATCTGCCAATTTTTAATTCGGGCGTGGCAAACCTTGGGCATTCCCTTAACTTTCGGTAGTGGGGGCCGGGGCTATATTCACAATCCCAGTTGTTTCAACACCGCCACGGCAGCGGATTTGGTTGCCCCGGATGGCAGTAAGCTCATTGGCAGTGCCCAACGGCAAACCCAAACGGGATTGTTACAACATGGATCAATGGTTTGGGACACCGATCGCCATTTATTTGAACAGGTTTTTCAGCAACCGGCCCCTTGGCAACACTCCCTAGCCGCATTAACAGAAAACATCCCCCTGTCCGACATTGTGTCCGTGTTAGTCACCAGCGCCGCTGACCATTTCCAATCTGATCTGACCCCGCAACCATTAACCGACTCCGAATGGACGGCGATCGCCGCCTATGTCAAAGCCTTTCAGATCGAAGAAAATAGGGGTCTACCATCCCCGCATTAATCCCGGCCAACTTTTATGTTAATTACCGTTAGCCCTGACCAAGTAAGCCTCGATCCCGGCAGTGAAGTGATTTTACGGGGGCAAACCTGGGCGGACTTTGAAGCCCTATTAGCTATCAAGCAAGAAAAGACCTTTCCTAAACTCTATTTCAATGCTCAAACTGGAGAAATTCATCTAATATCTCCTTTACCCAGCCACGGCCAACGGATCAATATCTTAGGGGATTTAGTTAAGGCAATGTTGCGGGTTCAAGGTAAGGATTTGGAAGCCTACGGCCCGATTACTTTGAAACAATTTAAGCAAGCTGGAGTGGAACCGGATACCTGTTTTTATGTTGAT
>JAYKHU010000295.1:0-3010 GCA_035285105.1 Synechocystis sp. | reverse complement strand
TACCCAGAAAGTGAATGGTCAATGCAATTCTCAAATGGTCGATCGCCCAACGCTGGTTAGTGGTTATTGGGGCCGTGCTGGTGGCTATTTTGGGCAGTTATAACCTCACCCGGATGCCCCTAGATGTGTTTCCCCCCTTTGCCCCGCCCCAGGTGGAAATCCAAACGGAAGCTCCCGGTTTAGCGCCGGAGGAAGTGGAAACCTTAATTACCTTGCCCATTGAAAGCGCGGTGAATGGCACACCGGGGGTGGAAATGGTGCGGTCTTCGTCCGCCGTCGGTATTTCCGTGGTTAAGGCGATTTTTGCGGATAACACCGACATTTACCGAGCTAGACAGTTAGTGGCAGAACGCTTGCAATCGGCCCGGAGTAAGCTACCTGATAATGTGGAGGAACCGCAAATTTCCCCGGTGTCTTCTCCCATTAGTACGATTTTAATGTATGCCCTAACGGTGGACGAAGCGGCCACAAACCCAGAAGCGAACCTAATGGAAGTGCGGCGGCGGGTTGACCGGGAAATCACCAATCAGATTTTGGCTGTGCCAGGGGTTTCCCAGGTGGTGGCCTATGGGGGGGAGGTGAAGCAGTATCAAGTTTTGGTCGATCCGGCCCGGCTCAAAGCGTTTAACATTTCCCTGCAACAGGTGACCGAGGCGGTGGAAGAAGCCAATGTTAATGCGGCGGGGGGATTTTTATTAACCGCTGATCAGGAAGATGTCATTCGCGGTTTGGGGCGCATCGAAAATCTTGCCCAGTTGGCGGATTCCGTGGTGACAGCCAGGGATGGTAAACCGATTCTGCTCCGGGATGTGGCGGACGTGACCATTGGCCCTGCTCTGACTCGGGGCGATGGCAGTGTCAATGGCCAACGGGCGGTGGTGCTGGTCATTGATAAACAACCCCAAGCCGATACCCCCACGGTGAGCAAGGCGGTGGAAAAGGCCATGGCAGAAGTCAAGGCCGCCCTACCTGCTGGGGTCAATCTCCAAGTCACGTTTCGCCAAGAAAGTTTTATTGAGGCGGCGATCGCCAATGTGCGGGATTCCTTGCAGGATGGGATCATTATCGTCGCGGTGGTGATGGTGCTGTTCTTGATGAACTGGCGCACAGCGGTGATTACCCTCAGTGCCATTCCCCTGTCCCTGCTCATTGGGGTGATGATTTTGAGTGGGTTTGGCCAGGGCATTAACGCCATGACCCTAGGGGGGTTAGCGGTGGCGATCGGCTCTGTGGTGGATGATTCCATTGTGGATATGGAAAATTGTTACCGGGGTTTGCGTCAAAACCAGGCCCTGGGCAATCCCAAGCATCCCTTTCAGGTGGTTTACGATACCTCCGTTGAAGTCCGAACCAGTGTGGTGTTTTCCACAGTCATTATTGCGGTGGTGTTTGCCCCCATTTTTAGTCTGACGGGAGTGGAAGGACGCATTTTTGCCCCCATGGGGGTGGCTTACCTGTTATCTATTTTTGCCTCTACTTTCGTGGCCATGACCCTTTCCCCGGCCCTCTGTGCCCTATTACTTGCCCCCTGCCGTTTACCCAGTGATGAAACTTGGTTGGCTCGCACTTGCCAGGGCATTTATCGACCCCTATTAAAACTCAGTACCCACCATCCCCGCTGGATTATCGGGGCGGCGATCGCCTTTTTTGTTTTTTCCCTCAGCTTGGTACCGAGTATGGGGCGGGTCTTTTTACCGGAATTTCAGGAACGCTCCCTGGTCAATGCCCTGCTCCTCTATCCCGGCAGTGCTCTGGAAGCCACTAATCGGGTGGGTTTTGCCCTCCAGGATGCCCTCAAGGATGATCCCCGTTTTAGCACAGTGCAATTACGCTCCGGTCGAGCGCCGGGGGATGCCGATGCCGGGGGGGTCAATTTAGGGCATTTGGACGTAGAACTCAGTGACGAGGGCATAGCCGATCGAGAAGGCAGTATTGCAACCCTCCGGGCCGAATTTGACAAAATCCCTGGGGTAGCCCCCAACATTGGCGGTTTCATTTCCCACCGCATGGATGAGGTGTTATCGGGGGTCAGAAGTGCGATCGCCGTTAAGATTTTTGGCCCCGATTTGGAACAACTCCGCACCCTGGGGAAATCGGTGGAAACGGCCATGGCGGCGATTCCTGGGTTGGTGGATTTACAACTAGAACCCCAGGTCCCGGTGCGTCAGGTACAAATTCAGTTCGATCGCCTAGCGGCCGGGCGCTACGGGTTAACCATTGGCCAGCTTTCCCATTTAGTGGAAACGGCGTTGAATGGCCGGGTGGCCTCCCAGGTTTTGCAGGATCAACAATTATTTGATCTGCTGGTTTGGCTAAAGGCAGATGCCCGCAATAATTTAGAAACCATTAGCAATTTACTGGTGGATACCCCCACCGGGGCGAAAATCCCCCTAGCCCAAGTGGCTCAGATTAGTTATGGCACTGGCCCCAACACCATTAATCGGGAAAATGTCTCTCGGCTGATTGTGGTGGCCGCCAATGTTAAAGGTCGGGATTTGCGGTCTGTGGTTAACGATATTCAAACCGAAATAAAGGCCAAAGTTTCCCTGCCCACGGGCTATTTCATTCAGTATGGCGGGCAATTTGAATCCGAAGCAAGGGCCAGTCAAAACCTTTTACTGTTCGGCTTTTTATCCATCGTTGTTATCACTATTTTGATGTATTTTGCCGTTAAATCCTTGCCCGCTACCCTGATGATTATGGTTAATCTGCCCCTGGCCCTAGCGGGGGGAATTTTGGCGATCGCCGTCACGGGGAGCGTTATTTCCGTTGCGTCCCTGGTGGGTTTTATTACCCTCTTTGGTGTGGCGGTTCGTAATGGTCTATTGCTGGTGGATAACTACAATCAAAAAATTGCCCTAGGGTTACCTCTGGCCCAGGTGATTCAGGAAGGTTCCCAGGAACGATTGGTGGCTATTTTGATGACCGCCCTCACCTCCGCCCTGGGTATGCTGCCCCTGGCGATCGGCACCGGGGCCGGTAAGGAAATTCTCCAACCCCTGGCGATCGT
>JAYKHU010000294.1:0-18248 GCA_035285105.1 Synechocystis sp. | reverse complement strand
CCAGTATTCCCGGCGGCAATTTCGGGTTAACGCAATTATTCCCAAATGGTTTCGTTAAAGCGTCAATAAACCGATCCGGCGATTGTTGGGTTTTCCACTGGGGGGCAAATTCCTGAGCGGCGATCGCCAGTTGATCTAAATTTTTTAATGTTTCAATAACCGTTTGGGGTAAATCTTGGGGATCTTGATAAATTCCGGCGCGGCTAGCATCAACCTGTTCCGCTAACCAACTATTGGCGGGAACCACCACTGGTTTACCCGCCGCCAGAGCCTCCGTTAACACCCCCGAGGTGCGTTGATAGCTTTGGGGATCATAGGGCAGGATCACCAAATCTGCCGACATTAATAATTGATAATAATCCTCTGGGGTCATGGCTTGGTCAATCAATTTAACCCGTTTTTTGGGGTATTGAGAAAGCTTCAATTTTGCTGCTAAAACTGGCCCTTCCAAACCGTTAACGGTGTAATTCGACTGAATAAAAAACCGCACTTTTCCCGTAGCTAAATAATCCGGCCATAGCGCTTCCACCACGTCGGGTAAATGTTGATATCCCTTTTCTGTCCTAGCATCCCCCAAATAGACTAAGTTTAAAACGCCATCGGTTTTGGGTAACGGTGCAAGGGTTAATTTTTCTTGGCGGAAGGGAATGGGAACTTGCTTGAATTGAATAGAACTAAGGGAATTGTGCTTTTTAACTAACGTGGGGGTATCGGTATAAAAACGAATTTTGTTGGGCCACAATCCCCGTTGATAAATAATCTTTAAACAATCTTTTAACTGTAAATCGTGATCCGGGTTCACCAACGGATCTTCCGTGTCCCGCCGCATTAAGAGATGAAACGTTGGACAAGGGCGATCGCCTAATTGCGTTAAGTAATCGCTGAGGGCAGCAACTTGGGCAATGCCAATGGTGTGAATTAAAACTTGATCTGAATTGGTTAACCCTAAATCGGTGATGATGTGTGCGACGGTTTCAATAAAACTGGGGTTATGAATAACAGGTTGGGGATTAATTCGTTGATTCAATTTCCGTAAAACTTTACCCACCAAGCCACCACTAAAGCGGACTGTGCCCCAAATAATTTTAAACAGTCCCCATGCCGTATTGGTTAAGGGAATCTGACGAATTAGGCGTAAATCCTCCGCCACCCATGCCCCTAAACGGGACGTACTGCCTTCAATTTTTTCTAGTAATAATTGACCTTTGGGGGAGTTTTCTAGTTTTTGAGCAATCTGTGCCCCGATTGATAACGTTGCTGTTGAGGGTAACGCTGAACTCTCCGTCAATTCCGGAGTTTGGCGATCGAACCAATCCACCGTAAAGGCTGGAATGATGGGAATATTGGTGGGATTCGGTTCCGCAAATGCCCGGTTAGCAACGATAATTGGCTCATAACCCCCTCGCTGGGCTGCTTCCGCCAAAGCAATGCTACATTCATAATGATGTCCCTGGAGGTCTCCCAAGGAGTGGTCTAGGATAATCAGTCTGCCCATGGGTATTTGCAAGATCGTCCCCCCATCCTAGGACAAAAGTGATGCTTAATCGATTTACCTGCTTCGTTTCCATTGTTTTCGCTGTCTTGATGGTGGAAATTCCACCACGGTTAATCAACACTAACCAGGCGTTACCCGTGGACAAGGGACTGTTTTCTGCCTCCGTAAATGCAGCAGAGGTAATGGCCGCGACCCCCGATAACTTGGAAGCCACCGCTTGGGTTTTAACTGAGAGCGATAGTATTAAGCCGGTCAATGGGACGATCGCCAAAATTCGTTTTCAGGGGGGGCGCGTTAGCGGCAGTACCGGGTGTAATAATTTCAACGGTAGCTATACGGTGACGGGAAATCGTCTCACCATTGCCGAGGCGATCGCCACTACCCGCAAAGCCTGTCCCGGGGAATTGGCAACCCAGGAGCAAACCCTATTGCAACTCCTGCCGCAGCTAAGCCAGTTTCGCGTTAACGACCAAGGGTATCTGGAAATGAGCGATGGGGACAAAACGGCAACGTTAGTCTTTATTCCCGAAGCTCAGGTAACGCCCTTGCACAATAGCCAATGGCGACTGGTCAAGATGGCTGGTAATGTCCCCCTAACGGAGTCACACACCACGCCGATGGTGCAATTTATGGGCAACCGCATTGCGGGAACCGGTGGTTGTAATCGGTTTACCGGTCGTTTCACCGTAGAAGGCGATCGCCTGCAGGTAGATGAACGGTTAGCGTCCACGATGATGGCCTGTCCCGATCCCCAAATGCAACAAGAGCAAGCCTTTACCCAAGCGTTAGCCGCCGCCACCATCTTCACCATTCAGGGCAACCAATTAACCATCAACTACACCCAAGCTGGCAAAACGCAACAACTACAATTTGAGGCGGATAGGGAGACTAACCAGCGGACAGACAAGGTCATGGATCCCGTCCCCTCTGCCCCCACCCGGGCGTTATGGTAACCCCTCCAAACACTCACTCAGCGCGGTATTTCCTTGCGTCAGGCGGATTAACCACACGTTAAACTAGGGCATGTCCAACATTTTTCTTCCTGTTACCCCGTCAACCCTGCCATGACCCTGCGATCGCCTGTAGAATTCCAAGACCAATTTGATGTCATTGTGGTGGGGGCTGGCCATGCGGGCTGTGAAGCGGCCCTGGCAACGGCCCGGCTCGGTTGTCGCACATTATTGTTAACCCTGAACTTGGATCGTATTGCGTGGCAACCCTGTAATCCGGCGGTAGGGGGGCCGGCGAAGTCCCAGTTAACCCATGAAGTGGATGCGCTGGGGGGGGAAATCGGCAAAATGGCCGACCGCACCTATTTGCAAAAACGGGTGTTAAATATCTCCCGGGGGCCTGCCGTGTGGGCGTTGCGGGCCCAGACGGATAAGCGGGAATATGCGGCGGTGATGAAAACGATTGTGGAAAATCAGCCCAATTTGTCCATTCGGGAAGGGATGGTGACGGATTTGGTGTTGGGCGAGAATGATGACATTGCCGGGGTGCAGACCTATTTCGGTTCCTGCTTTGGGGCGAAAGCAGTGGTGATTACCACGGGGACGTTTTTAGGGGGCAAAATTTGGATTGGCAATAAATCCATGCCAGCGGGGCGGGCCGGGGAATTTGCGGCGGAAGGTTTAACGGAGACGTTGAATGAATTGGGCTTTGAAACGGGACGCTTAAAAACGGGAACCCCGGCCCGGGTGGATCGGCGATCGGTGGATTATGACCGCATGGAACCCCAACCCCCCGATGAGGAGGTGCGCTGGTTTAGCTTTGACCCGGCGGCCTGGGTGGAACGAGAGCAGATGAATTGTCACTTAACCCGCACCACCGCTAAAACCCATCAGTTAATCAAAGATAATTTACATCTCTCCCCCATTTATGGTGGTTTTATCGACTCCAAAGGCCCCCGCTATTGTCCGTCTATTGAAGATAAAATCGTGCGCTTTGCCGACAAAGAAAGCCATCAAATTTTCATTGAACCGGAAGGGCGAGATATTCCGGAACTGTATATCCAAGGTTTTTCCACCGGATTACCAGAAAATATCCAACTGGCCATGCTGCAAACCCTGCCGGGGTTAGAGAATTGCGTCATGCTACGCCCGGCCTATGCGGTGGAATACGATTTTCTCCCCGCTACCCAGTGTTACCCCAGTTTGATGACGAAAAAGGTGTCCGGTCTCTTTTGTGCGGGACAAATTAACGGCACAACGGGCTATGAAGAAGCGGCGGCCCAGGGCATTGTGGCGGGGATTAATGCGGCGCGGCATTGTCAGGAAAAACCCCTAATTATTTTTTCCCGGGAAGAAAGTTATTTAGGCACATTAATTGATGATTTGTGTACCAAAGATTTGCGGGAACCCTATCGGATGTTGACCAGCCGCTCGGAATATCGTCTCATTCTGCGCTCAGATAATGCCGATCAACGCTTAACCCCCCTGGGTCGGGAAATTGGTCTCATTGACGATCGCCGTTGGCAGTTATTTCAACAAAAACAGGCCAATATCACGGCGGAAAAAGAACGCCTTTATGCCCACCGCATTAAGGAGCAAGATCCCGTTGGCCTGGCGATCGCCGACCATACTCAGCAACGGATCAAAGGCTCGATTGTGTTGGCGGATTTATTGCGGCGGCCGGGGTTCCATTACGCTGACCTCGAAACGTTTGGCCTGGGCAAACCTGAGTTAAAGCCGGAGGAAAAAGATGGGGTGGAAATTGAAATTAAATATTCCGGCTACATCAAACGGCAACAGGTGCAAATCGAACAGGTGAGCCGTCACAGTCAACGACGCTTACCGGAAAGTTTAAATTACATGCAGATTGACACCCTTTCCATGGAAGCCCGGGAAAAACTCAATCAAGTTAAACCCTTAACCATTGGCCAGGCCAGCCGCATTGGGGGGGTGAATCCCGCCGATATCAACGCATTGCTCATTTATTTAGAAACTCAGTTGCGGCGTTCCGTCCCATCCTAGCTCGATCGCCATCAAAAAAATCCCCTGTAATTTACCCTGGGCATTGAGATCGGGGATAAAGGTGGTTTTAACCTTACGGCGACGACACCCCGGGGGATGGATAACGATCTGATAACTGGTGACTTTTCCCAGACAGGCTTTGTGCAACGTGGGTAGAACATCGGTCAATAAATCATGCCCCAACACAAATTCCACGGATTGCCCCACAATCTCCTTGGGGGACTTATTAAACCAGGTTTCATAGGTTTTATTGACAAATTGGTAGCGCAACTTGGGGGTCAAATAGGCGATACACACTGGCAATGTATTGATAATTAAATGAAGCTGTTCTGCCTGGCGTTCTTCGCTTTGTTTCCGGGCCAACACTAGGCTCAACTGCTCGGCGATCACCGTCACTGTATCCACCAAACTGGGATCATCCACCCAAAAATACCGGGTAAAAAAGACCATCACAGCAATGATCTGCCCCTTCATCTGGATGGGAACCCCCAACGCCCCCTTTAATTCCAACGCTTCGGCCAGGTCTCGCCGCAAAAAATAATGAATGGATTCGGCTTGGGTAACATCTTCAATCCATTCCGGTTTCCCCTGAAGCCACACCCGCCCCGGTAAACCTTCCCCGGCAGCGAAAAACAAATTTTTACTGGCTTCGTAATAGCGCACCAACTCTGGCACATTGCAGTACCACGCTTTACTAATTTTCATCACCTCGGCTTGGCACTCTTCATTCCATTCCGGTAACCACACTTCCCCATACTGCCAGCCGGTCATATCGCAAATCCGTTGCAAAATGATTTTGAGTGCGGTGGTGAAATCACTTTGTTGATCAATTTCCAGTAAAAGCGTTTGTAGTAAAGTGAGACGGTCTTGGAGTTGTTGCTCCTTGGTGACCTCCCAAAACACAATTTGAATACCTACGATTTCCCCTGTGGCCGATCGTAACGGACGTTTGAGGGTCGAGAAAATGATCAGGTGTTGGTTGGTGGGATCACGGAAATTTTCGATTTGTTCTAAGGGTTTGCCGGTGCGTAAAATCCAGGCATGGTCCCTCAGCCACTTGTCCCCCAGTTGCCCCTCGTAAATATCTGCTAATCCTTTACCCAGGTAGTCATCTCCCCAGTTTAATAATTGACGGGCCGTGCGGTTTGCAACGATCACCCGGGCATACCGATCCAGACCCAGTAAGGCATAGGGATGGCAGTCCACTAGGGAACGATAATAACCTGGACTCGCCTGTAACCCGGCTAACGTTGGCAGCCCTCCATCCTGGCCCATGGGGTGACTGCGGCGGGTTAATAGCCGTAACGAACGTTCCACTGTCTCTAGGGTCAGGGATGACATCGACCAATAATCATCAATGCCCGCCTGTACGGCCCATGTTCCCCAGTCTTGATCCTCCGTAATCAGGATCAAGGGCATCTTGTTTAAATCCTGGTGCCATTGATTGAGTAACGCCAAGAGGTCGGGATCGGGGGCGAGGTTAGGCAGGCAGGCCCCATCCACTAAACAAATTCCATAATCCACTGACCAAAACGTCTTTTCCCGTTGCCAATCCAATGGCGATCGCCGATCTAGCTCGTAGGTGGCCGAGGTTAACTCCCCCAGGGGCGATCGTAGCTGACTAGCCAAATGATCGCTATGACTAATCAACAATAAACGCACAGAGAACATAGGTGTGCAATCAAATCAAATGAAATCGACCAGGGAATTCAGTACCTTCCAAGAATAGTATCTTACAATCAAGCGTCCATCCTGGCACTACGCCACCACCAGGGGTAAGCGAACAAAAAAGGTCGTCCCTTGGTTGGGAACCGAGACAAAATCGATGGTTCCCCCTTGAAATTGTACATACCGTTTCACAATACTTAGCCCCAGACCGGTTCCCGGCGTTTTCCCCACATTGCTGGCGCGGTGGAAGGCATTAAATAGGGCCCCTTGATCCGCTTCAGGAATTCCGATCCCTTGGTCGCTCACCTGGAAGAGTAATTGATCCTCTGCTTGACTAATGTCGAGGGTAACAGTGCTGTCCTCTGGGGAATATTTGATGGCATTGCCCAGTAAGTTCTCTAAAACATGACGTAATAAATTGACATCGAGCAAATAGTTTGTCCCGGGAGGGAGGTGATAATTCAATTGCAGGATATGCGCTTTACCGGCACCGACAGATAGGGACTCAATAATCTCATGGGCCACCGCATCAATATTGATCCTTCCCAAAGAAATTTCAAGTTTATTCGCATCGTAATGACTAATGCGTAACACATCATCAATCAGGTGGTTCAAGCGATAACTGGCGTTTTTAATATTAATAATATAGTGGAGTTGCTTCTCCGCAGATAGACGTTCAAAGTGTCGCGTTAGGAGTTCACTAAAGCCCAGAATAGATGTGAGGGGAGTGCGGAATTCATGGGAGACGATATCCACAAATTGGCTCTTGATTTGGTTGAGTTCACGTTCTTGAGCAAGGGCTTTCATAATTTCTGCTTCTGCCCGTTTAATATCAGTAATATCTTGACCAAAAGAAATCACCCGGGGTTCAGGATAGTGTTCTTCAATCAAAAACTCAGTAACTTGCACCCAGATTTCTGTACCATCCTGCCGACAAATACGAATGTCGCTCCCCTCTCCGTAGGGAAACTCAACGGCCGTTTTCTCTAAAAATTGCGCTAAATCGTCGGGATGGAAAAATTGATGCCAGAGTAAGGGGTCTTTATACATGGCATCGGTTGTATAACCAGTAAGAATTTCAAAGGCAGGGTTAATGTAATACCACTGGTGATAGTCCGGATCCCTCATCCCAAAGAAAATGGGCAAGTTTTCAACAATGGATCTGAAGGTTAATTCATTTTCTTCAATGATTTTTAGCTGTTGCTTTTGATAGGTAATATCTTGGATCAGTGCCAGCACGCTGGTGTCGTTAAACGGATTTTGTAATAGGGTGGTTGAGATTTTAACGGTTCTGACGTCCCCATCTTTGCGGGTAATCTGCCACTCCTCCGCCAAAATATCATCCCCGTGACGCATGGCTTGCATTCTGGCGATTGCCTGTTGTTGGTAATCAGGATCGGGATAAAGTTGTTGATACCAACCCAGTTGATTAATTTCGTCTTGGGTGTACCCCGTGATAGTTTCCATCATCGGATTCCAAACGGTAAATCTGACAAAGGGAAAGTCAGCAATTGTATGGCAGACACAGAGTCCGTCCCCAATATTGTCTAGGATCTGTTGACGAAAATGATTTTCCCGTTCTAACTGGGTTTGAATGGCTTTTTGGGGAGTAATATCATGGACGATAAATTTAATAATGGCATCATCCCCATAGGAGATAATGCTAGCGGAAATATCAATAGAAAGTTCTTCCCCAGACTTTTTGCGTAATACTGTGTCCGATACCTGGGCAATTTTATTTGCTTTCAAATTACGCCAAAACTGACGGTGGCGATGGAGATGATTCTCTGGAAATAGATTTAAATTCCGTAAGGACTGATGCAGTAATTCCGATTCTTGATAGCCACTCAAATCAATGGCACGATGATTCACTTCCAGTATTTCTAAGTCCATCGTTGTGACAACCACCACATCACTGGCATCTCGAACTAGGGCCCGGTATCTTGCTTCTTGGTGCGCTAGGGTTTGACTGATGGTTTCCTTTTCTGCAATTTCAGACAGGAGTTGTTCATTGGTCGCTTCTAGGATGTGGGTTCGTTCTTCAACAATGGCGGATAAATGTTCATTCGTGTTTTTAAGGATTGTTTCAGCCTGCTTTCTTTCCGTAATATCCACGAAGGTGACGATGACTTGGTGGATTTGCTGTTGCTCAGTAAATTCTGGGTACGCATTGACCAATGCCCAACAAATGGCCTTTAAATCATGGCGATAAATCCCAATTTCAAGATTGGTCACCGGGGCTTGGGTGGCTAATACTTGATGGACAGGAAAATCATGTTGGGCAATTGCCTCCCCCTCGACCGAGAACAGTTGCCAATGTTGAGATGCCGTTTCCTGCGCCTCAAGGTCTGATAATCCTAGGAATTGTTTGGCGATCGGGTTAGCGTAGATGATACGTGTGCTAGGGTCATGAACAACGACGCCACTCTGGATATTTTCGAGTAAATGATAATATTTTTCCTCCCCTGCTTGGATCAGTTTTTCCGATTGGACTTGCTCGGAAATATCGCGACAACTAAAGAGGTAATCCCCGCCATTGATCTGAACTTTTTTAATATTAATTAACAGGTGATGGCATTGATGATCCTTGTCATACACCGTAAATGCAAGATTTTTGAGGACGCCCTTGGCATTTAATTCGTCGGTGTCAAGAGTGAGTTCTCCTAGTAGGGCTTGGATGCGTTCCATCGCCGCCACTTCTTGGTAGGTATAGCCAAAAATATAGTGGACATTGGGACAGATAAAGGTAAATTCCCCCGACGCTTTCGTCATAAATACGGCATCGGAAATTTCAGACAGTACGATGCGATTCAGGGATTCCAACTCATCCCTCGCAATTTGCCCTTGGCGATCGCCATCTGCTTTTAAGACTTGCTTTTGTTGATAAAATTCCAGATATAATTTTGCCTTCGATACAAAAATTGGCAAATTCAGGGGTTTAATTAGATAATCGATCGCCCCGGTTTCATAGCCCTGAATAACATCATCGGGTTGAATGGCGTGGGCGGTAATAAAAATAATGGGCGTGGATGACCCTTGGGGCAGGGCACGGATCTGGGCAGCGGTTTGAAACCCATCCAAACCCGGCATCTTCACATCCAAGACAATGAGGGCAAAATCTGAGGCCGTCACTGCGGCGATCGCCGCTTCCCCCGAGTGAACCGCGGTGATTTCAACCGGTAAGGACGACAGAGCATCTGCCAGGAGTCTCAAATTATCTGCTTGATCATCCACTAACAAAAATTTGGCAGAAGGTAGCGCAGACATCATCAATATCAGAGTGGCGATCGCCAATCAATTAAACTGGATAGGTAACGGTTTTTTCTCTGCAAATATACGTATTTTATATGTCAACCTTAACGCCGATCCACGTCATTGGTGGTGGCCTAGCTGGAACCGAAGCTGCCTGGCAAATTGCCCAGGCCGGTGTCCCCGTGATTTTGTCGGAAATGCGCCCCGTTCGTCTTAGTCCGGCCCACCATAGTCAGGAATTAGCCGAATTGGTGTGCAGTAACTCCTTTGGGGCAAAAGCCGGCGATCGGGCGGCGGGTTTATTGCAGACAGAACTGCGCCAATTAAATTCCCTAATAATTCAGACCGCTGACCGTCATGCGGTGCCGGCCGGCGGCGCATTGGCCGTAGACCGGGGGGTTTTTAGCCAGGCGTTAACCGAAAAGTTAGCCGAGCATCCTTTGGTAGACCTGCGCCGGGAAGAAATCACCACGTTGCCCCAGGATGGCATTACCGTTTTAACCACTGGACCCCTCACTAGCCCTGCCTTGACAGCCGATCTGCAACGCTTCACCAGCATGGATTACCTCAGTTTTTACGATGCTGCCAGTCCGATTGTGGTGGGAGAATCTATCAACCAGGATATCGCCTTTTTTGCGTCCCGTTACGACAAAGGGGAAGCGGCCTATTTAAACTGTCCCTTCAATCGGGAGCAATATCTACAGTTCTGGCAGGCCCTTTGTGGGGCGGAACAGGCTCCCCTCAAGGAATTTGACCGGGAGACGGCGAAATTTTTTGAAGGCTGTTTACCCATTGAGGAACTGGCCCAACGGGGGGAAGATACCATGCGTTATGGCCCCCTGAAGCCAGTGGGGTTATTCGATGCCCGTTTAGGGGACTTCCGTGCCCCGGAAAATAAAGACAAAAAGCCCTATGCCGTGGTCCAACTCCGTCAAGAAGATAAGGCCGGTCAACTGTGGAATTTAGTGGGATTTCAAACCAATTTGCGTTGGGGGGAACAAAAGCGGGTATTTCGTCTGATTCCCGGCTTAGAAAACGCTGAATTTGTGCGGATGGGGGTCATGCACCGCAACACGTTTATCAACTCGCCCCAATTACTAACCGCTAGTTTACAGTTCAAAGACCGTCCCGATTTATTGGCGGCCGGACAACTAGTGGGCACCGAAGGCTACGCCGCTGCCACCGCCGGTGGTTGGTTAGCGGGCACCAATGCTGCCCGGCGCGTTTTAGGGTTGCCCCCGGTGACGCTGCCGGTAACCACCATGATGGGGGCTTTGTTTAACTTTATTAGTTCTGCGTCCCCCAAACACTTTCAGCCGATGCCCCCCAATTTTGGCATTTTACCGGAGTTGCCCCAACGCATTCGCAATAAACAAGAACGCTATGGCCAATACCGAGATCGCGCCTTAGCAGATTTAACCCAGTGGCAGCGGTCTCTGTCCTTCGGAGCGTTGAGTTTGGTCTAGCCCAGTTTGTGGATGAAAACCCCGTCCCCGATGACCTACGGTGTACACACAAGTGTCACGATCCCCCCTTTCCCCCCTTAGAAAGGGGGGAAAACCTCTCAAAGTTCCCCTTGGCAAGGGGGATTTAGGGGATAAAGTCCAGAATTTAGGTTTTTATCCGAGATTTGTAAACACTCCGTTCCCGATGACGGGGAAATTAGGGTTCCTACTCATCCACACTTAACGCCGCAACATCTAACAGTACTTCCCCCTTCATTAACCGTTGACTGGCTTCTAGTAACGTTTCTTCGATGTAGGGTTTCACAAAATAGCCCTTGGCCCCTTTCTCCCCCGCCAGTCGCTGCATCTTTTGGGCGCCCCGGGACGTAATCATGGCAATGGGAATTCTGGCCAGATTGGGATCGTCTTGAATGCGTTCCAGCAACTCTAAGCCGTTCATGCGGGGCATTTCGATGTCACACAAAATGAGGTCGCAGGGTAAACCCGATCGCAGTTTTTCCCAGGCATCTTGGCCATCCCGGGCGGTTTCGGTGTGGTAGTCCGCTTTTTTGAAGGTCATGGAGAGCATTTCCCGCACCATCACCGAATCATCAATAATTAACACCGTTGAACGGGAGGTACCCTGGAGGTTCGCCACCATGGTCGGGGCTTCGTCGTGGAACGTGGCTTTGGCTTTGGCTTGTTTGAAGCGGGATAAGCGGGAGTTGGCCTTACGGGTACTACCGGGGAGCAGAATTTCACCGTTTAACATCCGATTAGCCGCATCCAAGATATCTTTCTCGGTGTAGGGCTTGGTGAAATACCCCGTGGCCCCTAATTTTGCGGCAACTTTACGATGGCGATCGGCCCCCCGGGAGGTGAGCATGGCAATCGGTAGGGCGGATAACTCCGGATCACCTTGTAGTTGGGACAGAAACTCTAACCCGTTCATGCGGGGCATTTCGATGTCGCAAAAAACAAGGTCGCAGGGCAGTCCCGATTTGAGTTGTTCCCAGGCTTCTTGCCCATCCCGGGCCTGTTCCACCCGGAAACCGGCTTTTTTGAAACTCAAGGATAAGAGTTCCCGTACCGTAATGGAGTCGTCCACAATTAACACCGTCGGATCCATTTGGGCTTCGTTAACCGAGGGGGTTAAGGTCTTGCGCCAGAGACCACTGCTACTGTCAATGCGGAGACGGCCCTGGGCAATTTCAATCAGTTCCAACACATCCCCGATGGGCATAATGCTGCCATCCCCCCGCACGGTGGCACCGGCAATCCCCGGGGGTTTGGGAATGGGGCCTTCAATTTGTTTAATAACAATTTCTTCCTCTCCGATCACCTGGTCTACCTGGAGGGCTAACAGGTTGCCACCGCTCCCCCGGACAATAATGACCCCCACAAGATCATCTTCCGGCTTGCCGCCGTAGACACTGCCCCGGCTACGTTGACGGTTGTAATTGAGTAAATCTGCTAAACGGTGCAGAGGTAAAACCGTGTCATTCCAATGGACGGATTTGTGCCCCTCTTCGTCGCTAACAATATCGCTATGCATATAGTCCTTGGTATCTTCAACCCCATCCATGGGAAAGGCGATGCGGGCCCGACCACTCAAACAACACAGGGCTTTACAAATACTGAGGGTTAAGGGCAAACGAATGGTGAATGTTGTCCCTTGACCTAATTTGGAGTCGATGGTGACCGCCCCCCGAATATCCTGCAAGCTGGTTCTGACCACATCTAAGCCCACCCCCCGTCCGGCAAAGTCATCGGCCTGGTCCTTGGTACTGAAACCGGCGTGGAAGAGTAAATCGTAGGTTTCCGATTCTGAGAGATTATTGGCTTCCATCCGGGTAATTAACCCTTTTTCGATCGCCTTTTGTTTTACTCTCTCCCCATTGATACCGGCCCCATCATCGGACACAGTAATTAGGGTCTGGTTCCCCTGGAGAAAGGCTCGGACAGCCAAGTGACCTTCGGGGGGTTTCCCCGCTTGCCGTCGTTCCGCCGGGTTTTCAATCCCGTGGGTAATGGCATTATTGACCAAGTGGGTCATGGGGTTGTAGAGATGCTCAAGGATCATTTTATCGATCAGCACATCGCCCCCTTCCACCTCCAGGTTGACCTTTTTGTCGAGTTTCATGGAGACTTCCCGGATCGCCCTCGGTAGGCGATCGGCGGTTTGGGTAAAGGGCACCATGCGGGATTTGGTCATCCCCTCTTGCAGTTGGGTGGTCACCTGGCGCAGCGTACGGGCCACTTGATCCGTTTCATCCACCAGGTATTGAATATCCGACGCTGATTCCCGCACCCGTACAATCAACTCAATCATTTCCTGGGAAAGCAGGTGAAACCCCGTAAATCGGTCCATCTCCAGGGCATCCAGGTGTTGATCCTGGATAGGGGACGCACCGGGCAGGGTAGACCGCCCATCGGCATAGGTGGTTTTAGCGGATTGTTGACGATTATTGCCCCGACTGGCTAGCAAGGCCCCTTCTAACAGGGTGCGTTCGTATAGGTCTTGCATCCGTCCGCCCACATCACTCAGGTTTTGGGCTTGGTTGAGCAAATTATCCAAAAATTGTCGGAGACGGTCTTGGTCCTGTTCTAAGCGGTTCCGTTTGACCACCAGTTCCCCAATAAGGTTGCTGAGGTTGTCTAGTTGCTTAATAGGCACCCGCATGGTCTGCTCAAAGCCCCGGGACTTCACGGAACGATTACGGGCCGGAAGCCGTTGCCCACCACCACCGGCTAACGCTGCACCGCCCCCCATACTGCGATCGGCCTGCTCCAGGAGCACTTCCAAGTCTTTGAATTCGTCTTCCCCTTCATCCACCGTAACGGGAACTTTAAACGAATGGGTCAGTGTAATCTTCGGTTTTTGTACTGGGGTAGAAAGCAGTTCGTCCAGTTCGACAAAGGAAAAATCGGGATCGGCGGGGGCTTGATCAATCAAGGCGTCTAAATCGTCGATCGCCAGGAAGAGGAGTACCGGAGCCGGGGCAGACGGTGGGGTCACCCGGGGAGGAGGGGGCGCCACCGGGGCGGGGGGGGGACTGGCGGGGATACTGGCCTCCATGCCAACGCCAAGTAAATCCCGCAATCCTGCTAATTCACTATCATCTAAGGACTGGGGGCTAGGCTCCTTGGCCGGGGCGGGTTCGCGGCTTGGGGTGTCCTGTTGATCAATCAGTTGATCAATTTCTAACCAACTCGAGGGTTCAAAGGGGTCTAGCTGTCCCTGATCGGGGTCCTCATCTTCGGCAAACAGGGCTTCGAGTTCCGCCTCAGGGGAGTCAAAATCCAAGGACATACGCACGGCTTTATCCGCCGCTGCTTGAGGCGTCTCTGCAAAAATTTCCGCCGATGGATCTGCATCATCATTGGCATCAAACAAGTCCATCAATTCGCCGATCCCAGTCTGATCATCGGCATCAAGGGCGGCAAATCCATCCCCATTTTCACTTACTTCTTCAAACCAATTGTCAAATGCCTGGGTTGCGTTGGGATCGCTTGTCATTGCTTGTCACCTGAACAGCTATTCTTCCACACGGTATCCAAATTCTAACAACTGAGCGCGGGACTGCCGCCATTTTGGTTCAACTTTTACAAACAGTTTCAAATAGACGTCTCCGGCGATTAATTTTTCAATTTGTTGGCGGGCAGCGCTCCCGATCGCCTGTAACATACTCCCTTTTTGCCCGATGATGATCCCTTTTTGGGAACCCCGCTCCACGGTGATGGCGGCAAATACATTGGTGCGTTGGGGGGTTTCTTCAATTTTCTCAATGGCGATCGCCACAGAGTGGGGCACTTCCTGGCGGGTCAAGCTTAAAATTTGTTCCCGAATCAATTCCGCCATAATGAAACGCTCCGGCTGATCGGTCACTAGATCCGGGGGGTAATAATAGGGCCCCGGGGGAAGTTGTTCGGTGAGGGACTGTTGTAACGTTTCCAACCCCTCCCCAGTGAGGGCAGAAAATTTCAGTAGGGGCCAACCATAAGTTTCTGTCAAGATTTCATAGCTTTGATCCAGTTCCTTGACCTGTTCGGGCGCTTGTTGATCCTGTTTATTCAGACCGACTAAAACCGGCGGTGACTTTTGGCTTAACAAGTCAACAATAAACTGATCTCCCCGACCCAGGGGCACGGTACTATCCACCAACAGCACCACTAGATCGACGCTGTGGATTGCTTTTTTGGCATTTTGTACCAAAACCCGCCCCAATTCGTGATGAGGTTTATGGATGCCGGGGGTATCCACCAGAATCATTTGGCAGGTGGGGGTGGTCACAATTCCCTGCAACCGATTACGGGTGGTTTGGGCCACGGGGGAGGTAATGGCAATTTTTTGTCCCACCAAGGTATTCATCAGCGTCGATTTGCCCACATTGGGACGACCAATAATGGCCACAAACCCAGAGCGAAAACCGGGGGGAGCCTGGGGTACCGATAGGATTTGGTCCAGATCAAGTTGGGTCATCTTAAAAAACGCTGGCGGTGAATAATCCCCCAATACAGACCATGCTGAGGGCCCACATCGGCGATCGGAGCCAAGGCCAATCCAGCAGATAAAACAAGGTAAACAGGGTTCGAGCCGCTAAATACCCCACAACGTAAAGGGAGGTGCGCTCCGTAGCGGTATCACTGACAAACACACAGAGGGCAGCGGCGGTAAACAACGCAAAAGACTCAAAACTATTCTGATGGGCCCACGTGGCCCGTTTAGCGTAGTCAGGCAACCGGTCGAACATCGCCCGGGGGGCACTGAGATCAATCCCAATGCTGACCCGACCATAGGCAACAATGAAATAGGGCAGATAAACCAATCCAGCCATCAGGGCAATGCCCAGCAGCAATGTTTGGGCAGGGGGGAGGGGAAGCGTCACGGTAACAATATTGGATAGAAGTAAGTAAGCGGGACGATGGGTAAACCAGCCCATCTAATGGGAACCGCGATAGATGCGATCGGCTTGGTCGGCGGGTAAATGGCTAAATCCGGGTAAGGATGAGGGCTGATAACCCGATGGGTTTGTTGTTTCGGCGGCGAGGTTAGCAGCTTTTTTACCCCGCTCGGAACCGACTTTGAAAGGGGTATAGGCCATTAATTTCGAGCTGGGATGCAAACTGTAAACAGGATCGGGGTCTGGCAGACGGTTTTGGGGCGGGACGAAATCATGGAGGATGCCATCGTAGGACAACACTTCCCCGGTTTCGATGCGATAAACCCAACCGTGGAGGGCCATCATGCCTTTATGCAGCCGGGAATGGATGATGGGATAGGTTTGTAAATTTTCCAACTGGGTCAGCACATTTTCCGCCACCGTCATTTCGATCAGCTCTTCCCCTTCCAGATGGGAATAATTGTCCATCACCAGGCGGCGGGTGGCTTCGGCATGTTTGAGCCAGCTATACACCAAGGGCAGTTTGTCTTCCAAGGAACTCAGTTTTAATAACCCTTTCATGGCACCGCAATGGGAATGCCCACACACAATAATTTGTTGGATGTCTAATGCACCGATCGCATATTCGATCGCCGCCCCTTCTCCGCCATTGGCGGCTCCATAGGGGGGGATAATGTTACCGGCGTTACGAATCACGAACAGTTCCCCTACCTCCGCTTGGGTGATCAAGTTGGGATCAATGCGGGAGTCAGAACAGGTGATGAAGAGAATGCGGGGATGCTGGCCGTGGGATAATTGCTCGAATAGATCGCGGTGGGTGCTAAAGTAACCCGACTGAAATTGTTGCAGTCCCTCGATGAGCTTTTTCATGCGATCGCCGTTGATGAAATTCCAAGGGTATATTGTATCATCGAAGCTTTGCCCAGACGCTGATGGGGCGATGAGGAGCAGGGGCGTAATGTTCAGACCAAGTGTTGAGATTTAGGGATTCCCAGGGAGAAATCGTGCGCGTTTTTCAGACCATTGCCGGCTTACAAACCTATCTACGAGAAACCGGACGGGGTAAAACCATTGGGCTAGTGCCGACCATGGGGGCCCTCCATGCTGGCCATGGCAGTTTAATTAAACGGGCCGTGGCGGAAACCGATCTCGTGGTACTGTCGATTTTTGTCAATCCGTTACAATTCGGCCCCCAGGAAGATTTTTCCTGCTATCCCCGTAGTTTTGATGGCGATCGCCAGTTAGCGGCATCGTTGGGGGTAGCGGTTATTTTTGCCCCTACCATTGCCAGTTTGGGGATGGCAGCCGACCCCGAGGGAAACTCCCACCAAACAACGGTGCTGCCCCCAGCCAGTATGACTGACGTGTTATGCGGCGTCTATCGACCGGGGCATTTTCAAGGGGTGGCCACCATTGTCACCAAATTATTTACCCTCATTTGCCCCGACGTGGCCTATTTTGGCGAAAAGGATGCCCAACAGTTGGCGATTATTCGGCGCTTAGTAAAAGACCTAAATTTAACCGTCACCATCCGGGGGTGTCCCATTGTGCGGGAGGCGTCGGGATTGGCCCTGAGTTCCCGGAATCAGTATTTGAGCGAAGCGGAAAAACAAGCAGCAACGGTTCTCTTTCGCAGTTTACAGGGGGCGCTGGCGGTCTATACCCAGGGGGAAAGACAGGTTACAGTCATTTTCGATGCGGCCAAGCAAATCTTGGCGACGGTGCCCACCGTTAAGCTGCAATATTTAGAGATGGTCAACGCGGTCACCTTAACCCCCATCACCAACGTCCTGACTGACAAAACCCCTGCGCTGTTGGCGATCGCCGCCTATGTGGGAGACACCCGTTTGATTGATAACGTCATGTTAAAAACCCGTTCCCCGATTATCTCCATTGATGGCCCCGCCGGGGCAGGAAAATCTACCGTTACTCGTCAGGTAGCGGATCGCCTTGGTTTAACCTATCTGGACACGGGGGCCATGTATCGGGCGATCGCCTGGTTGATTTGGGATCAAAACATCGACCTAAAGGATCAGGCCACCATTGCTGAATACGCGAGTCAGGCGGAGATTGAGTTAATTCCCCGCCCCGCCCCCCAACTCACCGGGGTTAAAGTCAATGGCCAGGATGTCAGCGATGCCATTCGCACCCCCGAAGTCACTCAACGCGTTTCGGCGATCGCCGCCCAAGCGGCCGTGCGGGAAAAATTACTCCACCTGCAACAGGCCTACGGGGAACAAGGGGGCGTGGTGGCAGAAGGCCGGGATATCGGCACCCATGTTTTTCCCGATGCGGAACTGAAAATTTTCCTCACCGCCTCCGTGGCCGAGCGGGCCCGCCGCCGGTTCAAGGATTTTCAAGCCCAGGGCAAAA
This sequence comes from Synechocystis sp., assembly GCA_035285105.1. Lineage (GTDB taxonomy): Bacteria > Cyanobacteriota > Cyanobacteriia > Cyanobacteriales > Microcystaceae > Synechocystis. The sequence goes on along the minus strand of JAYKHU010000294.1, from coordinate 139 downwards.
CAGATATAGACCTAAACACCCTAGAAGCGGAAATCGCCGAACGGGATCACCTGGATAGTACCCGGGCGATCGCCCCTTTGCGGAAGGCCAGCGACGCCATTGAAGTGATTACCGATGGGTTAACCATCGAGCAAGTGAT
>JAYKHU010000293.1:0-7081 GCA_035285105.1 Synechocystis sp. | reverse complement strand
CCACCACCTTGGGTCGTGTCACCGCCGCCACAGGCAGCCAGACCAACAGCTAGTGAGAGAGCAGACGCAACGGGAATGAGTTGCTTGGACAACTTTTTAAATTGATTGAAAGTAGTCATGGATGTTTTCTCGACGCGAAATATCAATCTGGCTAAACAGTTGCTAATGTTACATTCATTAAGGCAGTTTATGGTAAAGAGAAGGTTAAGAGAGTCATGGGGGACTAAGATTTCAGCCTTGCAAGAACCTTAAACAAGGGTTAATCATTAAGGGAAATACCCGTAAACTAAATGGTCTAAGCAAAATTCCTTAATGCTTTTCATCAAATCAAAGCCTTGGCAGTGCTGCTTCCCGGCTCAAACCCTGTCTAAATTTCCCAATTAAAATCAAAAGGAAACGTCTTGAAAAAAATTGCTGGTCGTGCTCAATAGAGCCGAAAATGAATGAAGGTCAATTCGGCCAACCCATCAACAATATTTGATGTCCATGATCCCTCAACACCTCACCCTCACCAATTTTCTAAGCTATCAAAATGTCAGCCTCGACTTTCGCGGTTTACACACCGCCTGTATTTGTGGATCGAATGGAGCCGGAAAGTCCTCGTTATTAGAAGCAATTACCTGGGTGATTTGGGGGAAATGTCGTGCCGAAAGGGAAGATGATATCCTGCACAACGGAACGGATCAGGGGCGAGTGGACTTTCAATTCATTTGCAATGGTCAGATTTTTAAAGTCATCCGGAGTCGCCAACGGGGAAAAAGCAGTGTCCTAGATTTTCAAGTTAAAAGTGGAGACAGTTTTCGGTCCCTTTCCGCGAAGGGGTTACGGGCTACCCAAGACGCGATCATTGCTGCCATTAAATTGGATTACGATACCTTTACTAACTCCGCTTATTTACGCCAAGGCCGAGCAGACGAATTTATGTTGCGCCGCCCCAACGAGCGGAAACAAATTTTGGCTGATTTGCTCAAATTAGATCAATATGAAGGGCTTGCTACCCGAGCAAAGGAGATTGCCAAGGAAGCCAAGGGTAAAGCAGAGATTCTCGATAGTCGTTTGCAGACCCTTAAACAAGAGGTGGATCAACGTCCAGAACTGGAAAAAAATCAAGCTCAGTTAACCGATGAGATTAGCCAAATTCAGACAGTTCAAACACAAGAAGAATGGCAACTCCAGCAATTACAGGTGAGTCAAAATCAACGACGGACATGGCAGACCCAAGTAGACTGGCAACGCAACCAATGCCACTCATTGACCCGAGAAATGGAGCGATTACGCCGTCAAATTGTGGACACTGAGCAACAACGGGATGGGGTGCAGACAATCCTCAACCAAGAATCGCAAATTAATCAAGGGTTTCTCGACTATCAAACGCTGCAACAACAAGAGCAAAATTTTTCAGTCAGTTTAAAGCAACACCAAGGCTTACAACACCAAATTCAGACGTTAAAACAGCAGTTACTCCAAGCCGAAAATGAATTACAACGGGATTTAGAACAGCAAGGTTTACGCTTAGACTACTTAGATCAACAAATTGCCGAATTACAACCTATTTTTAACCAAGAAGCTGAGATTGAAGCGGGTTTAGGGAAACTGCAAACGGCTCGGGAACACTTGCAATCCTTAGATCAATTACAACATCGCATTTCCCCGTTATTGAAACGACAATATGAACTACAAAGTGAGTTAGAAAAGGCCGCCGCCCATTGCCAAGCCCAACTCGCACAAAAACAAGAAACCGCCCAGCAACTCCAGCAACAAATTGCGGCAATCCCTGCATTGCGACAAGCATTTCGAGCTTTAGATCAAGAAATATCCCAATTGAAGAATCAGCAAATATATCTCAAACGGGTTGAAGAAAAAGGCCAAGAACGCCGTCATTTTCAAGAACGACTCCAGGAAAATCAACGCTTATTTGAAAAGCAACTAGCAGAAGCAGAAAAAAAGTTAGAACTGCTGGATACGCCAGAGGCAGTTTGTCCCCTGTGTGAACAGGGTTTAGCGGGTCATCATCGAGATCACGTTTTAGAAAAAAGCCAGCATCAGTGCCAGGAATTACGGGATCATATCTGGATCGTCAAAGAACAATTAACCGTGACAGGGCAGGAATTACAAATTTTACGAACGGAATACCAGAACATCCATCAACAATTAAGTGAGTTCGATCGCCTCCAACAAAAATCGGGTCAGTTAGAAGCGGAGTTAGAGCAAAGTGGGGAAAAGCATGACCAATTAAGGGAATTAGAGGTTGAGATTGAGCAATTACAAACCCGTTTAGCGCAAAAAAGCTTTGCGAGGGAAATACAAACAGAGTTGAATATTATTATGGCTGAGTTAGGACAATGCCAATACGATGAACAAACCCATGCTTTAGCAAGGGCAGAAGTAGATAAATGCCGTAAAGTGGAAATTCGTTATGCCAAGCTCAAGGAAGCCAAAAAGAAATTAACTCGTTTAAATGGCGATCGCCCAGAACTCCAGCAACGGATTCAAGATTTACAAAACCAGATAAAGACCTTTGCCCAAACATCGCCTTTAAGCCAACAAATTCAACACATTCAAACCCAAATTGCCAGCCTCGGTTATGACGGCGATCGCCACCAAGCATTATTAGCCGAGTTACGAGAAGAACAGGTTTGGCAGTTACGTTATCAGGAGCTACAACGGGCAAAAGAGCAATTACCGAGCCTGGTCAATCGTTTAACTCAGTATCAGGAATTAATGGGCGATCGTCAACAGGCGCTAGCGGAAAGACAGGCAGAATTAGCAAAACTAGAAGAACAGGTTACCCACTACGCTGATCATGAAGCCCAAATTCAACAGCTAGAAACCACGGTGCAGCAACGGCGACAAAGATTAGATCAGTTATTGGCCCAAAAAGGTGGGTTTGAACAACGGTTAATCCAACTCGATAATTTGCAAATTGAATATCAGGATACCCAACAACAGTTTCAAGGCTTCAAAAAACAGTTTCGCGTCCATGAAGAACTGGGTAAGGCCTTTGGGAAAAATGGCATCCAAGCTATGATGATTGAAAATATTTTGCCGCAATTGGAAGCCGAAACCAATTACATTTTGGCAAGACTCACAGGAAATCAACACCATATTCAATTTGTGACCCAACGGGAGGGGAAAAGTAGCACCAAACGTAAGCCCAAAATGATTGATACGTTGGATATTTTAATTGCTGACGCCCAAGGCACTCGCCCCTATGAAACCTATTCCGGTGGAGAAGCCTTTCGGATTAATTTTTCGATCCGTTTAGCTTTAGCAAAATTGCTGGCCCAGCGCTCAGGTACCGCCTTACAACTCTTAATTATTGATGAAGGGTTTGGCACCCAGGATACCGATGGTTGCGATCGCCTGGTGGCCGCGATAACGGCGATCGCCTCTGATTTTGCCTGTATTTTAACCGTTACCCACATGCCCCAATTTAAAGAAGCGTTCCAACAACGCATTGAAGTTTATAAAACCAATGAGGGATCACAACTGTCGATTATTAGTTAACGTTAGCAACAGAATTGAAAATCCAGAAAATTTGCCGTTATCAATCTAACCATTTTCCAATTTCTTAACTCTGTTTTCTAGCAGAATTAAGCGCTCTTGTAATGTCAGGCGATCAGATTCAGCACTGAGGCTATAACCCAGCAATTGATTAATACGACGACCTTGCTCTGCTTGGGATTGAATGACGTCCCGTAAATATTCGCCAATCACGTTTAATTGGTGGTCTGTATGCTGTTGTGCTTCCTTCAGTTCAATATAGCTGTCCTGAAGACTACGCTGGGTATCCTTTAGCTCCAACTGGCTTTCTTGGATTCCACGTTGGACAGCCAACATTCCTTCAATCGTTTTTTGAATTTCTTCGGGGGTCATAGGGTCGGTTTCCTGCAATAGTTAATGAGAATTGCTGAAGAACGCTAATTGATTGATAAAAGCAGAGGTTTGTAATGTTAAGAAGTAAAATGTCGCTACTTCGCTTCCATCCAATTCTTGCCTCGATGTACATCCACAACTAAGGGTAATGATAACGTAACCGCCGACTCCATGGTTTGTTTAATTAGGGGTTCTAACACCTCCCATTCCTCTGGCGGCATTTCAAAAATCAGTTCATCGTGAACTTGTAATAACATATGACAGCGATAGGATTCCAACAATGGTGCCAACTTGACCATGGCAACTTTTATAATATCGGCACTGGACCCTTGAATGGGAGCATTAGCGGCGGAACGCAATAATTGCGAATCAGCGTAACTTGTTTTTACTTCATCTAAGTTAATTGCGGTAATATCGTGACCCCTTAATTGCCGGAGGGATTCGGTGACAAAATCAAAATAACGCCGGCGTCCCAAAATGGTGGTGACATAGCCCTGGGCGATCGCCTGTAATTTCATCGTTTCAAGGTAATTAAAAACCTGGGAATAGGTCCGACGATAACGGTCAATAAATTCCCGACCTTCGACAGCAGAAACGCCTACTTCCCGGGCAAATCGTTGGGATCCCATACCGTAAATAACACCAAAGTTAATGGTTTTTCCTAAGTTACGTTCGGCGGGGGAAATATCCTCTTTTCCGAGTAATAATTTTGCAGTAACAGCATGGACATCTTGGCGATCGCCATAGGCTTGTAATAAAACTGGCTCTTGAGATAGATGGGCAAGAATACGCAGCTCAATTTGGGAGTAATCAGCCGAGACTAAAATCCAATCTTCTTGGGGAATAAAAGCCTGACGAATTTGACGAGAGAATACCGAACGAATGGGAATATTTTGTAAATTAGGATTGGAGGAAGAGAGGCGCCCCGTTGCCGTCACTGCCTGATTAAAGTTGGTGTGAATGCGTTGAGTGTTGGGGTTGACTAAAGCGGGTAGGGCATCCACATAGGTTGACTTTAGTTTTGCTAAGGTACGATGCTCCAAAATATAGTCGATAATGGGATGATCCCCCTGTAATTTTTCCAACGTAGCGTGATCGGTGGAATACCCTGTTTTGGTTTTGCGAGATTTCTTGCGATTTAAGCCCAGCTTTTCAAATAAGATTTCTCCCAGTTGCTTAGGAGAACTGAGATTAAAAGATTCCCCCGCAGCGTCATAGGCAGAGGTTTCAATGGTCGCCAAATCTGCTTCTAGTTGTTGAGAAAGACGTTTTAGATAATCACTATCAATGCGAATCCCTTGATCTTCCATCAATGCCAGAATTGGCTCCAACGGTTGTTCAATTTCTTTGAAAATGGTTAATAATTCTGGCGATTGACTAAGGAGATCGGTTAATTCCCCCTGCAGAAGATAGGTGCTGTAGCAATCTAAGCCACAATATTGAGCAGCGGTTTCTAGATCTAAATCAGCAATGGTTTGATTTTTGCCAAGACCTAATTCTTTAAAACTCAGCGCAACAAAATCTGGCAAATAACGACGACATAACTCGGTTAAATTATGGGTTAGCTCAGGGTGAAGAACATAACTCGCCAGCATTGTATCCATGACAACCCCCTTGAGGTTAATGCCATGGTGGTGAAGAATACGACGGTCAAATTTTGTATTTTGTAAAACCTTAGGATGGAATTCACTCTCTAACAGTGGCTTTAATTGTTTTAGAACCTCTTCTACTTTTAATTGGGTTTGATTATGGTGCCCAATGGGAATATAAGCCACTTGGTCAACACTTTTCCCCCAAGCACAGCCAATTCCAATCAAATTAGCCTGCAGGGGATCAAGTCCATCAGTTTCTGTATCCCAGGCAACGGGATTATGGCGATCAGTATGGTGTTTGAGTTCATCAATCAGAGTAGCAAGTTGTTGAGCCTTTGTAATAATTTTAGGTTGAATCTGATGATTTAACGCTGATGTTGACTTACCTTCTGGGGTGGAGCTAGATTGATTAAATATTGAAAGTTGTTGGTTATTATCCAGATTGAGAGGGAGGGATTGAGGTGACTCAATAATCGGTACGGGTAATGCCTTGCCACCAAAACAATTTTGTAACTCCTGCAGTTTTGCAACAAAGGTCCGTAGTTCAAGTTTCTCTAGTAACGGTACTAGGCGATCACCAGCAAACCCTGATAGTTGAAGATTTTCTAATGGCGTAGAAAGGGGAACATCCAAAACAATTTTAGCTAACATTTGAGAATGGAGTGCATCATCTTTTCCCGTTTCTAATTTAGTTTTCAACGCCCCTTTGATTTTAGTTAGATTATTATAAATATTTTCTAGGGTTTGATACTCTGTCAATAACTTAACAGCTGTTTTTTCGCCAATTCCTTTAACCCCAGGAATACAGTCTGATTTATCCCCACAAAGTGCTTTAAAATCAACAATTTGTTCCGGGGTGACCCCCATTTTTTCGATAACCCCTTTCCGGTCAAATTCTTGATAACCACTGTTGCTAGAGAATGGATTTCGGGTTAAATATAAAACTGAAATTTGTTTATCGGGATCAACCAATTGAAATAAATCTCGATCACCGCTGAGAATTTTGACTTGGTAACCCGCTAGACTTCCCTGCTGGGCCAGGGTTCCTAAAACATCATCTGCTTCAAACCCAGCATAGGTGATAGTTTGTAAATTTAACGCGGCTAATAACTGCTGTAAATAGCTCAGATCCGTGATGAAATCTTCTGGGGTCTCCTGGCGATCGGCTTTATAGTTAACATCTGCTTCATGGCGAAAGGTCGGCTCCCGACGATCAAACGCAATGGCGATCGCCTCAGGTTTTTGGGATGCCATGACCTGAACTAAGGAATTCAAAAAGCCAAAACACACACTCGTCGGAATTCCCGTCGCAGTTCTTAAGGGGCCTTTTTTTGACAATGCAAAGGCGTAATAAGCTCGAAATGCCAACGAATGACCATCAACCAGTAGTAACAACGGAGATTTGCTAGCCATAAGCATGTTTAGGAAAAGTAAGGCTTAAAGCACAAAAGCCTTCCCATGAATAGTAGGAAGACTTTTGTTAAAGAGAGAACTTGGCATCGGACTATTGTGCCGAGGGGCAACCCCCTGAGTATCGTCGCCGCTGTCCCGTTTCACAGCCGAGTGCGGGATGGAATCGGAGTGGTACCAGAACGCTAAAGACACCAAGAAAA
>JAYKHU010000292.1:0-4354 GCA_035285105.1 Synechocystis sp. | reverse complement strand
ATACCCCAAGGGATCGTCGGGGGTAAACACCATGCCGTCAAACAGTTTGATTAATTGGCGATCGGGTTCTAAATCCGGCAAACCCAACTGACGACAGGCCTCGCCATACAAATCCGGACGGCGTACCCGTTCAATAATTTCTAACCAGTTGCGGGGAAAATCGGTGTAGCCCCACCGCACCAACTGGGTTAACGTCCACAGGGCTTCACTACGGGAGGGGCAGGTGGATTGGTTGACGAAAAATTGGTTATAGCGGAAGGAGGGCATGGGGTCTTGTTCCCCCCCTTTGTAATACGGGGTTAAAAATCCTGGACTGGTATAGGCTTTTTCTGACCCGACATATTCCGGACGGCAGAGGAGGTCAAGAATGTCTCCCCGGTGGCGATGGTCATCACAATACTCACAGGCCATCAATAGGGCTTTCACCAGAGCAATGTGGGTTTCGGGATAGTCTTTCACCCAGGATTCCTTCACCCCGAGGACTTTTTCGGGATGACCGTCCCAGATATCTAAATCGGTGGTAATTACCTGCCCCAGGCCTTCATGGACAGCGCGGGAGTTCCAGGGTTCCCCCACACAATAGCCATCGATATTCCCCGCTTTTAAATTAGCCACCATTTGGGCCGGGGCTAACCGGGTTAAATTCACATCCGCATCGGGATCAATGCCCGCCGACGCCAACCAGTAACGTAACAACAAGTTTTGCATGGAGGCGGGATGCACCATGCCCAAGGTGGGAACGGAATCGGGATGGTCAGCGAGGTAGGTTTTGAGGGTTTCCAGATCCTTAACGCCGCTCTCGTGAAGGGCTTTACCCAAAGTAATGGCGTTACCATTGCGGCTCATCACCAGGGCCGTAATAATTGGTAGCGGTGGCTGTCCCCCTAACCCCATGGTTAAATGCAACGGCATCCCCGCCACCATCTGGGCCGCATCCAGTCGCCCGGAACTAACCCCTTCGGCGATCGCCTGCCAACTGGGTTCCCGCACCAAGGTCACTTCGGCTAAGCCAAACTCGGCAAAAAAGCCCTTCTCTTTAGCCACCACCAACGGCGCACAGTCCGTCAGGGGAATAAAACCAATGTTGAGGTTAATTTTCTCCAACCCATTACCAGCACGAACAGCGGCCACCTGCCCCACTTTGCCTGTTTGTTTAGCCCGCTTTTGTTGGTTGAGGAAATACACCATTTCACTGCGGAGGCTATAGTAACTGGGGTGATTCACCACCTCCAACCGGTGGCGGGGTCGGGGAATGGGCACTTCCAATACTTGCCCGATGTGGGCTTCTGGCCCGGTGGTCAACATCACCACTCGATCAGATAACAGCAGGGCTTCGTCCACATCATGGGTGACCATAATGCAGGTAACACCACTTTCCTGCACAATTTCCATCAACCGTTCCTGTAAATTCCCCCGGGTTAACGCATCTAGCGCCCCAAAGGGTTCATCCAGTAACAACACCTTGGGCCGAATCGCTAACGCCCTGGCGATCGCCACCCGTTGTTTCATGCCCCCGGACAGTTGCCCCGGCAATTTATTGGCTGCCCGCCGTAGCCCCACCAAATCAATATGGGTTTCCACCACCTCGGCCCGTTCCGTCTTGGGTAGATGGTTCAACACCCGATTAACCCCCAGGGCAATATTTTGCCGCACCGTTAGCCAGGGGAGGAGGGAATAATTCTGAAATACCACCATCCGGTCGGGGCCGGGGCCTTCCACCTGACGTCCTTCGAGGACCACCCCGCCAAAGGTGGGTTTATCTAGCCCGGAAATCATGTTGAGGAGGGTGGATTTGCCACACCCCGAATGGCCAATTAAGGAAATAAATTCCCCTTGCTGAATTTCTAATTGAATATTTTTAAGGGCAATGTATTTGCCGCCATCGGGCAACGGAAAAATTTTATCAACGTGATCAATTTCGATTAAGGGAAGGGTCATGGGTTTGGACAGGGTTCAGGTTTCAGATTTCAGGTTTTAGAGAAATAACTATTTTTCGGAGGCGGGAACGACGACGCTTTCTAAAAAGGCCATAAAGCGGTCTAACAATAAGCCCACAATGCCGACGTAAATGAGGGCAATGATAATTTCACTCATCAAGGAACTGTTGTAGGCGTCCCAGATGAAGAAGCCAATACCGACGCCGCCAATGAGCATTTCCGCTGCCACGATCGCCAACCAGGAGAGACCAATGCCAATGCGTAAACCGGTGAAAATGTAGGGGACAGCAGCGGGGAATAAAATATTAAAGAAGTATTCCGTTTTGGATAACCGTAACACCCGCGATACATTGCGGTAATCCTGGGGAATTTGTTGGACGCCGACGGTGGTATTAATGATAATTGGCCAAATTGCGGTGATAAAAATAACGAAAATAGCAGAGGGTTCCGCTTCCTGAAAGGAGGCTAGGGCGATCGGTAACCAGGCGAGGGGGGGAATGGTTCTCAACACCTGAAAAATTGGGTCGAGGGCATCGTAAATCACTTTATTGGTGCCAATTAAAATTCCCACGGCAATGCCGGCGATCGCCGCCCCAGTGAAGCCCACCGCGACCCGGGTTAAGCTGGCAAAGACCTGTAATCCTAACCCTTTATCCGTCCCGCCATTATCGAAGAAGGGATTAATAATTAACGGATAGGTCTGTTCAAAGACTTGCACCGGACTGGGTAAATTGGATTGTTGTCCGGTGCAAACAATTTGCCAAAGAACCAACAACACAATGACGGCCACGAGGGGACGAATAATTTTGGGGGCATAGAGAAAACTGAACCATTTAGGGGCACGTCGAGAGCGCAGTTTGACAGAGGAGCTAGTCATAGAAAAATAAAGATAATAGGGTAACGTAACTGATGAGAACCGTGGGGAGAACCGTGAAAAAAATTTGACGAATTAAAATGCCCACCCTCAACGCCATCCTGACATTGGAAAAAGGGGATTGTTGAGGGTATTCATTCTGAAGAAGACCACTAACTCTTCATCGTTTTAATTTTTTGACTATCTAGATAAGCCTGGGGATTTTCTGGGTCAAATTGCACCCCATCAAAAAAGGTTTCAATCCCCCGCGAGGTACTGGTGGGAATTTCTGAGGCGGGGACCCCGATCGCCTGGGCCGCTTCCCGCCATAAATCTTCCCGGTTGACCTGATCAACAATGGCTTTGGTATCCGTATTTTGTGGCAAATAGCCCCAACGAATATTTTCTGTTAAGAACCACAAATCATGGCTTTTGAAAGGATAGGAGGCATTATCCATCCAATATTTCTGCATAACGTCCGGATCGTTAAAGGTTTCCCCGTCGCCAAAATCATAATCCCCCTTCGAGCGGTCAACAATATCCTCGTAAGGCACTTTAAACCATTCCCGTTTCGAGATAATTTGACACATTTCTTCCTTATTTTCTGGCTTATCACACCATTGCTGACCCTCCAGGGTTGCCATTAATAATGCCTTCGCCGCTTTGGGATTTTGATCCACCCAATCCGCCCGCATTCCTAAGGCCTTTTCGGGATGGTTTTTCCAGAGTTGACCCGTGGTAACCGCTTGATAACCCACCTTTTGGTTCACCGTTTGTAGCGGCCAGGGTTCCCCTACACAAAAGGCTTCCATGGCATTCACTTTCACGTTAGCTACCATCTGGGGCGGGGGAACCACAATGGTTGAAACATCTTGACCAGGGGTAATACCAGCCGCCGCCAGCCAATACCGCAACCAAAGGTCATGGGTACCGCCGGGAAACGTCATTGCCGCCTTTGCATCGGTGACATTCCCAAACGCATCCTTTAACGGCCCCGCATCATCACCGATTTGTAACTCTTTATATTTATTGTTTAACAAAATCCCTTGCCCGTTAACGTTTAACCGTGCCATCACATACATCGGCGTCGGCTTGCCATCGGTTACCGTGCCCATACTGATCAGGTAAACCATGGGCGTTAAGATATGGGCCCCATCAATACCGCCACTACCCGACCCCAGCACTAAGTTATCGCGGGTCGTTCCCCAGGACGCCTGCTTAACGATTTCTACGTCTGGCATCCCATATTTCGCAAAAATCCCTTTTTCCTTCGCAATAATTAGGGGAGAGGCATCGGTTAAGGCAATGAATCCCAACTTTGCCCCCGTCACTTCCGGGGCATTTTCACCACTTACCAGCGGACTCACGGCTTGGGAGTCGCCCGGACTTGATTCCGCTGTGGGCTGATTACCAGAGGTACAGCCGTGGAGAATGGTGGTGCCGATCGCCGTTGCTCCGGCCGTGATCAAAAAATTCCGTCTGGAAAGCTTACTCATAGTGAAAGGAAGATGAGGCTATCAGTTGATAAACCGCGAAAAATCTTCCTTAGCTTGGAATTAATCTT
>JAYKHU010000291.1:0-10733 GCA_035285105.1 Synechocystis sp. | reverse complement strand
TTTCCTCAGACCCAACAACAATATTGTCCCCTTTTCCTTGGAGCCTTTTCTCACACTTTTTTTCCCAACCCCCAGTATACTACTATTGCACTCCCCCTTTAGCTGGATTCGCCCCCCACTATCGACCCCAAGCCTCCTAATCTCCGATTTTCGTCCCAGGGCTGTCATTGAAACGCTCCCGCCCAAATTGATTGACATCTCCCAACCAAGAAATTACTATATAACCAATGGGTTAAATAAACTTTATGTTATTCCGGCAACTGTTTGATCCTGAAACCTCAACCTACACTTACCTGATCGCCGATCCCGTTACCAAAGATGCGGCGTTGGTGGATTCGGTGCTGGAGCAGGTGGAACGTGATGAGAAATTGTTAAGAGAGTTGGGTTTAACCCTGCGTTTTTGCCTGGAAACCCACGTCCATGCAGATCATATTACGGGGGCCGGACGATTGCGGGAGATAACGGGTTGTCAGGGTCTAGTGCCTCAATTTGCGGAAGTGGCCTGTGCTGATCGCCATCTCAATGAGGGAGAGATAATCCAAGTTGGTTCGATTCCCATCCAGGCGATCGCCACCCCGGGCCATACCGATAGTCACCTGGCGTTTTTGGTCAACCAGACCCATTTATTAACGGGGGATGCCCTCTTAATTCGCGGCTGTGGGCGGACTGATTTCCAAAGTGGCGATGCGGGAACTTTGTATGATGTGATTCAGCAGAAACTGTTTACCCTACCGGATGAAACCCTGGTGTATCCCGGCCATGATTATCGTGGCCAAACGGTTTCCACGATTGGTGAAGAAAAGCGCTTTAATCCCCGTCTAGTGGGACGCGATCGCCAAGGGTTTATTGACTACATGGACAGTTTAAATTTACCCGATCCCAAGAAAATCATGGAAGCGGTTCCTGCCAATCAACTTTGTGGGCAAAGACTGGTTTCTGTTTAATCTGTGATGACCACCACCAAGGATAACAATGTCCAACCCTCCTTTTTCCTGGTTTCCCAAGCGCCTAATTTGCCTGAGTTTATTGCTGCTATTTGCCCTGACTATCCCCGTCAGTCCGGCCCATGCCCTGATGCGGGAAACCGTTGAAAAACCGGGACAAACCGTTTACCAATCCCGCCAAACCCTCAAAGATGAAAACGGTCAAACCTGGCAAATTGTTTTATTTAAACGGGTTAAACCCGACGCCGATCATGACATTAATTTACGCCTAGTGGGCTTTCCCGGAACCACCCACTTTCAACATCCCGCCCCCTTGATCGTTCATCCTGAGCCGAACTCTCAATTTCAATTAGCAGATGCCTTTGCCCAGGAAAATCCCGGGGAAAATGTGGGGCAATATTTAATTTCTGAGACCTTTAAAACCAGTCCCCCCAATAGTATTTGGGAATTAGACTTACCCTTACGGGAGCAAACGGATCACATTAAAGTTCCTTACTTTGTTTTGCAGGAATGGCAGGAACTGCTCTCAAAAAATTAGTTGTGAGCCATTGAATTTCACCCACTTTCAACCGCTATAAATTTGTCCATTACCCCCTTAGTAAAAACCATGACCACAACACCCACCAAATCCCCCGTTACCATTGATCCCCAAACCCTCGCCTCATTACGTCAACAGGATGCGGTCATCCTAGTAGATGTCCGCGAACCCCTAGAGTTTGTCGGTGAACGCATTGCCGACGCCCATTCTGTGCCCCTGTCCCGGTTTTCCCCCAGTCATCTCCCCCAGAATTCCGATAAAACCTTGGTGTTGTATTGCCAAAGTGGCAACCGTTCGGGTAATGCCTTGCAACAGTTACAAGCCGCAGGCATGGAAGGGGTAATTCATTTACAAGGGGGATTGTCTGCCTGGAAACAAGCCGGATTACCCACGGTGAAAACGAAAAATGCGCCGATTAGTATTATGCGTCAGGTGCAGATTATTGCCGGATCTTTGGTGTTAACCGGAACCCTGTTAGGGGCGTTTGTGGCCCCGGGCTTCCTTGTGTTAAGTGGTTTTGTGGGAGCCGGTTTACTGTTTGCCGGGGTGTCTGGTACCTGCATGATGGCTAATATCTTGGGCAAGTTACCCTACAACCAAATCAAATAACTTTACTCCCCAAACCCTTATGTTGTTTCAAGTTATCGGTTATTTACTTGCCGGTTGTATTGGCCTGAGTTTGGGACTGATCGGGGGGGGCGGTTCCGTACTGGCGTTACCAATTTTGGTGTACGTAATGCAGGTTCCCCCCAAGTCGGCGATCGCCATGACCCTGGTGATTGTGGGAGCAGTCAGTTTTGTGGGGGTGATTCCCCACTGGCGCAAAGGCAATGTCAATTTTCCCAAAGCGCTTATTTTCGGGTCTGCTACCATGGTCGGGGCCTTTGGGGGGGCAAAAATTGCCAATTTACCCTGGGTTTCAGCCACCTTCCAATTAATTCTCTTTGCGGCGTTAATGTTGCTGGCGGCCGTTTTAATGATCCGTAAATCCCGCCATCAAACCCCAGACAAAACCGAGGTGGAACTGGAGTTAGAGGTCTATCCCAAACCGGTGTGTAAATATTGTTGGTTATGGTTGCTAACGGAAGGGCTGGGCATTGGGGTGTTAACCGGCCTGGTGGGGGTCGGGGGCGGATTTGCCATTGTTCCCGCCCTGGTGTTATTGGGAAAAGTCCCCATGAAAGAGGCGATCGGCACGTCGTTGCTCATTATTGGCTTTAATTCCATCGCCGGATTTGCCGGCTATTTTGGCCAAGTGCCGTTGGATTACCACCTTATGGTTTCCTTCACCTTTATGGCTGGGTTGGGGATTGTTTTAGGGGCCTATCTCTCTAACTATATTGATGCGACACAGTTACAAAAGGGCTTTGCCTATTTCCTGATGGCGATCGCCGCCTTTATCCTCTTTCAACAACGGGATACCTTTCGGCAACAGGATGTCAAAACCGAAGCATTACGCCCTCCAGTCACGAACCGACAACTATTGTACAGACCAGAGCCAAACCAAGGATGAACTACACATTAATCGAATTAGATTGGGGTGATCTTGGCTGGATGTTGGGGCTATTGGGCACAGCGATCGCCCTTTTGCAGTGGCAGGGCTTGGCCTTAACGGGGCAACTCCTCTGGGCCGGGGGACGAACCATGCTGCAATTAATTGTGGTGGGCTACTTTTTAGCCGTTGTTTTTTCCTTACAAAATGCTTGGGCTGTGTTGGGGGTGCTGGCCATTATGCTCACCATTGCCGCGATGGTCGCCAAAAATCGCATTAATCCCCACAATCCAAAATTATTCTTGGGACTATGGTTATCGTTGGGGGCCAGCACCGCCTTGGGATTGAGTTATAGCCTGGCGGTGATTATTCAGCCCCCCCAATGGTATTCCCCCCAATATTTGATCCCCCTCACAGGAATGGTCTTAGGGAACACCATGAACAGTGCGTCCTTAGCCGGGGAACGCCTCGCAAGTGCCATCCAGCAAAACCCCCGGGAAATCGAAACCCATCTTTGCCTAGGGGCCACCCCCCTCCAGGCGATCGCCGATTCTCGGCGGGCCGCCATTCGGGCCAGTTTACTGCCTACCATTAACCAAATGATGGTGGTGGGGCTAGTGAGTTTACCGGGCATGTTTACGGGACAAGTCTTAGCGGGGGGAGATCCCCTCAATGCAGCGGTGTACCAAATATTAATTATGTTTTTAATTCTGTTGAGCAATACCCTCAGCACCATTGCCGTGACGGCGATCGTTTATCGCCAATATTTCAGCCCCCAGCAACAATTATTATTGTCCAATTAATTATCGGTATTGGTTAGCACCCCATTCAATTTCCAACCGTTACCTTGTCATACAAATCGAATAAAGCAATTTCAAAGGGCACCGTATTCAATGTTAAAACGCTATCTTGCCCTTCAACTTCCGAAAATAGCCATTGCTTCAACCCTGTTTTATGGTAATGCTCCACCTGGTAACTCGATTGGGAAATTAAAACATATTCCTCAAAACTGGGAATGGTGCGATAGGCCTTAAACTTATCCCCTTGGTCATAGGCTTGGGTTGATTCAGATAACACTTCCACAATCATCGTTGGATTGGTAATCGTATCCCGTCTCCCTGCCTGTAGTTGAATCTCCCCCGCCACCACCATTACATCAGCATAGGTATAAAGACGTTTGCGGGGAATCCAGAGCCGTTGGTCGGTGACAAAGACGTAATAGGGTTGGCGTTTGAGGGCAAAGTTCAACGCAGCAGCGATATTGCCAACAATTAAATTGTGATTGGGCAGTCCTCCAACCATGGGAATTATTGCTCCATCAATATATTCATGACGGGTTTGGGACTGGTTTTCCAATGCCAGGTATTCTTCCGGGGTGTAGTAATCAATGGGGGCAGCTTGAATCATCATTCAATTTTAGAATTTTTCCCATGTGAATATTGATTGTAATCAAGAACAATGGTTAATCGTCCTAAAACAGGGTAAAACCGCCAAGCCTTACGAGCTGTGACGGTCAACAATAAGCCAGTGATGCCCCAACTCCTAGGCGGCGATCGCCTCGTTGAGCACTTGTTGGGTTAACTTGTCAGGGACTTCTTGGAGATGATCATATTGCCATGTAAACGTGCCTACCCCCATGGTTAAAGACCGGAGTTCAATGATGAAGGTGTGCATTTCTGCCTGGGGTAAATAGGCCGTCACCTGATCCCAGCCAGTCCAATCCGATCGCGCTTCATAACCGAGAATTTGTCCCCGATCGCCACTGACCAGTTGCAGCACCTTAGCGGTAAATTCCGAGGGGGTATTCACCGTTACGGAGAGAATGGGTTCTAGCAAAACGGGCTGACATTGGGCAATGCCTTCCGTCATCGCGAGGCGGGCCGCCTGTTTGAAAGCCTGTTCTGAACTATCCACATTGTGATAGGAACCATCGGTTAAGGTCACCGCCACATCCACCACCGGATAGCCCAAAGGCCCCTTTTCCAAATAATCCCGCACCCCTGTTTCCACACCGGGAATGTATTGTTTGGGCACCACGCCACCGACAATGGTTTCCGTAAAGGTAAAGCCTGTGCCCCGCGCCAAGGGGTTAATGTCCAGGTAAACATCCCCAAATGCCCCGTGGCCGCCGGTTTGATGTTTATAACGTCCGTGGACTTTGCTCGCAGACCGACGAATGGTTTCTTTATAGGGGATGCGGGGCTGATGGCTGGTCATGGGCAGTTTATATTGCCGTTGTAGCCGTTCTAAGGCCACCTGCAGATGGATTTCCCCCTGTCCCCAAAGGATTACCTCCTGGGTTTCGGGGTTCTGTTCCCAGGTGAGGGACGGATCCGCTTCCACCAATTTCCCCAGGGCCGTGCTCAGTTTGACCTCATCTTTGCGATTTTCCGGGGCGATCGCCAGGGCATACACCGGGGGTAAGGGGACCACAAAGGGTAAAGGGTCAACGGCTTCCGTGGACAGGGTTTGCCCCGTGGCAACCTCCTCCAGACGGGCCAAGCCCACAATATCCCCGACGGTGGCGGTTTGGAGTGTGGATTGTTGCCCCCCAAATAAGCGGTAAATTCCCCCTAAACGCTGCCCGTTGAGACTATCCGACTCCTGCAATGTCCCCTGCCAAATGCGGGCCAGGGAGAGGCGTCCCCCTTGGGCGGTGAAATAGGTTTTCAGAATTTGGGCGATCACCGGCCCCGTGCCATCGGTTTTGAGTCCCCGGCGATCGGCTGTTTCCCTGGGTTCGGGGGCTTCCTTCGCCAGGATGTCCAACAAAGGGCGCACTCCAAAATCCTGCTCTGCAACACCAATTACCACAGGGACAATTAAATCAGCCCCCAGTTCCTGCTTAAAATCCTGTTCAATTTCCGCTTGGGGAGGGGCAATCTCCTCCATTAACTCCTCAAGCAGGTGATCATCGAAATCCGCTAGGGCTTCTAACATCTCTTGACGGGTTTGCTTTTCGGCTCCGGCTAATTCGGGGGGCAGAGGCACGATATCAGCAGCGGACCCAGGATGGTACTGATAGGCTTGCTCGGTGATCAGATCAATGTATCCGGTGAGGGTTTCCCCTTGGTAAATGGGATATTGCTGGGGAATGAGGGGACGGGAGGAAACACTTTTCAGGGCCTGCAACACCTCAGCAAAGGATTGTTTGGCCCGATCCATTTTATTGATGAAGACCAGATGGGGAATTTCCCAATCATCCAAAAACTTAAATAACGGGGCCAAGGTTAACACCCGATTCACATCCGCTTCACAGACAATGATCGCCGTTCCCGCCCCCACGAGGGCACTGTAGGTTTCCTGGGCAAATTCAATCGAACCAGGACAATCGAGGAAATTGAAGCGTAACGCTTGGTAATCTAGCCCTGCGACGCTTACCTCCACGCTCATACACCGGGCTTTGGCCTCGGGGCTGCTATCACTCACCGAATTGCCGTCCTTGACGCTGCCCTTACGGCTGAGGCTGCCGCTGACCCACAATAAACTTTCGAGTAAAGTCGTTTTGCCGCTACTGTAGGGGCCAACAATGGCCACGTTACGCAGTGCAGAATTGACAGGATGATTCATACCAAATCGGGGAAAGACGTATAATTTTGAGCCTAACCCACGAGGCTCATTGTCAAACGCCCCCGCAATCTCTTGTAAAATTCAGGCAGAGTAATGTTAACTCTGATTAAGAAAGGTCATCGGAACACAACATGGATTATCGGCAGGCAGGGGTAGACGTAGAAGCAGGACGGGAGTTCGTCACCCGCATTCGACAGCAGGTGGAAAGCACCTTTCGCCCGGAGGTAATGGGGGGTATTGGGGGCTTTGCCGGACTGTTTGAATTACCAGCGGGCTATCAATCCCCCGTCCTGGTTTCCGGCACCGACGGAGTGGGCACTAAGTTAAAAATTGCCCAGGCGATGGATTCCCATCACACCATCGGCATCGATTTAGTGGCCATGTGTGTCAATGATATTTTGACCACGGGGGCGGAACCGCTGTATTTCCTTGATTATTTAGCCACCGGCAAATTAGAGCCGGCCCAACTCGCTGATGTGGTCACCGGCATTGTGGCGGGGTGCCAACAAAGTGGCTGTGCGTTGTTAGGGGGAGAAACGGCGGAAATGCCCGGTTTTTATGGGGCAGGAGAATATGATGCGGCGGGGTTTGCGGTGGGCATTGTGGAAAAGTCCCGCCTGCTCAACGGCTCCCAGGTGCAAGTCGGGGATGTGGCGATCGCCATTGAGAGTTCTGGGGTCCACAGCAATGGCTTTAGTTTAGTCCGCAAAATTATTGACAGTAACGGCTGGAAGTGGTCAGACTGTTTGCCGGAATGGGGAGGGCAATCCTTGGGGGAACTATTTCTGACGCCGACACGCATTTACGTCAAACCGATTCAAGCGTTATTAAAATCCCATCTGGCCGTCCATGGCATGGCCCACATTACCGGGGGGGGATTACCAGAAAATTTGCCCCGATGTTTAGGACCAGGGCAATCGATTCAGGTAAAGACTAACAGTTGGCCGATTTTGCCCGTGTTTGACTGGTTAGCCGCCAAAGGCCAGGTTAATCACACAGCTATGCTCAACACCTTTAATATGGGCGTTGGCTTTGTGGTGTTGGTGTCGGCGGAACAAGGACAGGCCACGGTGGACTTTTTGACCCACCAAGGCCTCTCTGCCCATCCCATTGGGGAAGTCATTGCCGGGGATGGGTCTTTGCAATGGGTTGACTAACTAACTTACAAAATACCGCCGCTAGCCAAGCCCAGAATCATGCCCGCGCCAAGAATGTGGCCAAAACTCATGGTGGCTAATAATTCCGGTAAACCAAAGGTTTTCTTCGATGCCAGTTGTGGAATCGACAGGCTTTTGCCTTTGCCGGTGTTTTGAATGGCAAAGTAGCCAATAATAAAGGCGAATAAATTACAAGTGCACATGATTACCCCAACGGATAAATTCCAACTGGCGGTAATCGGAGCCGTTTGGGCCAATAGTAAGGATGCAATAGACATTTTTTAAAGTTCTCCAGGTTTTTATCAAAAAAGGTAGTCTGACCCGCCAGCCCCAGGGGCTGCGAAGACGGGCCACCATGCTCAGGGGGGTTAATCCCCAGAAATTATAAGAAGTCTCTTTCCTCAAAGGGGAATTTCGTTTGAATACTTAACAATTGCTGTGATTACAGCGGCCCAAGCGCATCGCCGTCAAAAACTGATTTAGACTAGGGGGCGATCGCCATTTTCTTCATTCACTGCATTTCGCTATGGTGCCTGATACCCTGTGGGACACGCTACTCAAACCGTTTTTTCAAACTTTTCTATTAGATAAAGGGGAATTGGAGCAGATTCAAGCGGCCGTCGATTGGCAAGCCGGAGCAGCCCGTTACGCCCTGGCGCCCGGCGTTGATTATCCCGCTTATTACCAAAGCCAAAACTTCCATGGCATTGAAGGGGGGTACTTAACCCAAACCGCTGCAGTCACCTATGACCCCATTACCCGCCATGTGTTGCCCCCCAATGAGGATTGGGTCAGACAGGGGTTAATTGAACGAGTGGGGGGAGCGCCCCGACAAATTTTGGATCTGGGCTGTGGCACCGGAACCCAAACGTTAGCGTTAAAAAAAGCCTTTCCCCATGCCACGGTGACGGGGTTAGATTTGTCTCCTTTTATGCTCAGTTTGGCAGAGCACAAAGCTCAACAGGGGAACCTCACCATTCACTGGCGATCGGGCCTAGCGGAAGCCACAGGATTACCGGATCAGCAATTTGATTTGATTACCGCTGCGTTACTGTTCCACGAAACCCCACCCCCTATTAGCCAAGCCATCCTGCGGGAAGCCTTTCGGTTGTTAACCCCCGGTGGACAACTGTTAATTTTGGATGGCAACCAGGATAGCCTGCGGCAACAACAGTGGTTAACCCGTGTGTTTGAAGAACCCTATATTCAGGACTACGCCCAGGGGGATTTGCGTGCTTGGTTACAAAATGCAGGGTTTGAAGCGGTACAAACGGAAAGCCATTGGTGGGTACATCAAATCAGCCAAGGTCGTAAACCGTTGCCAGTGAAGTCCCCCGATTGGCGTTCACCAGTGTCTACCGCGACGGGAACAACGGTGTTTGCTTCGGTTCTATAGCCGTTGATGGGTGTGGGCGTGTTGCTTGACATTATCCTCTGGCTTAACCACTTTGCTGTCGTTCAAAACCCGTTTTTTCTCCAGGGAAAAATTCAACTGCTCCCATTTACTGCCCAGGGGAATATGGCTCTGGGCTTGGGGACGCACTTGGTAGGTGCGGGCGGCAGCGGTGAGTCGTTCGGAAAAGTTATCACAAAATTGAGCATTGTCGGCAAACGCAGTAGGCTTTTGTGGCGTTTCCCCGGTTAAAACCTCACTGACCTTAACGGCGATCGCCCATTGGTAAGAGGTGGGGACTTGCTTAAGAATCGCTTCAAGGGCCGCCGAGGGGATGGGTTCAATGATTTCCACCGCATGAAATTGACTATCTTCTCGAAGAAAACAGGTGGCTAAACCCAACACACAATAATCGTCACTAGGGAGAGTCGTAGGGGAAGACGGCATAGACACCATAAAGTTGAGATAAATTCGCTATTCTCCAGTCTAAAAGTTACGAGGACGATAGACTAGATACAATTAACGGAATTTATTAATGTATCCTCACGCTGGCCTTGCCGTTTAGTCCAAAGGGCGTGTTGATCATTCCCTTCAGTTGCTATGACCCGCGCCCATATTTCCCGCCCCCGCTACCCCAGTCCCAAAGAGATTAACCCCTACCATCAGCCTAGCGATAGTGCGTTGGGGCTGGTTTCCACCCAAAGTTTTCCGGCGATCGTCGGGACAGCGGATATGATGCTCAAGTCTTCCCAGGTGACCCTGGTGGGCTATGAAAAAATCGGCAGTGGGTACTGTACCGCTGTGGTGCGGGGCAAAGTGGCCGATGTGCGCCTAGCCGTGGAGGAAGGGGCCAAAACGGCAGAACAATTTGGGCAACTGGTTTCCAAGCTGGTGATTCCCCGCCCCATGCCTAATTTACAAGCGGTGTTTCCCATTGGTAGCCATTTAGTGGAATTGGCCCAACAACAGCGGGGTTACAGTCGCCTCAGTAATCGCTCCATTGGGTTACTGGAAACCCGGGGCTTTCCCGCCATGGTGGGGGCGGCCGATGCCATGTTGAAATCCGCCGATGTTCAGCTTTCTTCCTATGAAATTATTGGTGATGGGCTATGTACGGCGATCGTCCGGGGAACGGTGGCTAATGTCGCCATGGCGATCGAAGTGGGTATGCAGGAAGCAGAGCGCATTGGTGAACTCCATGCAGTGATGATTATTCCTCGCCTCCTGGAAGATTTAGAGCATACCTTGCCGGTGGCGACCTATTGGTTAGACGAAAATGAACCGCTACCGATGCTATTGCCCAACACTGTGCGGGAGAAACAACGTCAATTAATTGCCTTACCGGAATTGGAAAAAGCCGTGATTCCTCAAAAAATTTCCGAACCCTTACCCCGAGAAGAGTCCCTAGCCCAACCGTTGCCAGAAGCTAAATCCTTAGAAGAAGCCATCGAACATCCGACGGTAGAAGTCCTGAAACCCGAGGAATTTTGATGCCGGTTCCCCAATTTCACAGTAGCAAGGACATTATGAAAAACCATTAAATCGTCTTTGGAGTGCCCATCATGACTGTTTCTCCCTCTCTTTCTCAAACACGCAAGGCCCAATCTTCTGGGCTGATTATTTACCCTTATCACGGAGT
>JAYKHU010000290.1:0-3467 GCA_035285105.1 Synechocystis sp. | reverse complement strand
TCCCGCGTTCCCTTGGCATCCATGGCTTCCCCTAGGCGGTTGAGGGCGTGGATATAGGCAGCGGTACGCATGGAAACCGCAAACTCCTGGGCAAGACGCCAAACCTGTTCCGCCTCTTCCACCATTTTTTGTCCCAACCGTTGGTTGATTTCATTGAGATTCCAATACAAGCCACTGCGATTCTGCACCCACTCGAAGTAACTGACCGTAACCCCCCCTGCATTCACTAAAATGTCGGGAAAAACCTGAATTCCTTTAGCCTCTAAAATGGCATCGGCGTCGGATGTAGTGGGGCCATTGGCCACTTCAAAAATATAACGGGCTTTAACTTGGTCAGCATTGGCCGCTGTAATTTGATTTTCTAAAGCCGCTGGGATCAAAACATCTACGTCAAGACCCAATAATTCTTCGTTAGTGAGATGGTGATTTTCCCCCCAATTGCAGACTGTCTCATCGCAATACATCCCGGCCAAACTGCGGTGATGTTGTTTGTAGTCAATCATGGCAGGAATATCAACGCCTTGATCGTTATACAGTCCCCCTTGGGAATCGCTGATGGCCACAATTTTATAGCCGGCTTTATATAAACATTCCGCCACCACCATCCCCGCATTACCAAAGCCTTGGACGGCGATCGCCGTATTGTCGGGATGCTGCTCAAATTTAGGCAACATGGCTTGCAGGATGAAAAAGGCCCCTGTCCCCGTGGCGGTGCTGCGCCCTTGACTGCCCCCCATGGTAATGGGTTTACCGGTTACAACCCCCGGGCTAATTTGGCGGCGGATGATGCTGTATTGATCCATCATCCAGCCCATCATCATCTCGTTGGTATAAACATCCGGGGCCAAAATGTCATTATCAGGGCCAATGAAATCGGCGATCGCCTCAATGTAACCCCGGCTTAACCGTTCCAGTTCCGCCCGACTCAGTTCCTTAGGATTGAGGGTAATGCCCCCTTTCGCTCCCCCAAAGGGTAAATTGAGCAACGCACATTTAAACGTCATCCAAAACGCCAGGGATTGCACCTCATCCATGGTGACGTTGGGATGGTACCTAACCCCCCCTTTCCCGGGCCCCCGGGTATCGTCATACCGGACGCGATAACCGGGAAAAATCCGCAAACTACCATCGTCCATCCGCACCGGAATGGAAACACTGAGGCTGGTTTTGGGATACTTTAACCGTTCCCCCGCATCATCGGAAATGGCAACGTACTTAAGGGCTTTTTCCAGCCGTTTACTGGCATCGGCAAATAAAGATCCAGGCATGGTAATACACTCCGACAACAGTAGGGGGAGCAGTGCAAACCCTGTTACCCAGACTGTTCTATGACTGAAGGGATAACTTCATTAGACCATATCTTTTGTATAAATAGCTACCATTTTTAGCTCGGTAACACCGCCACGCAGTCAATTTCCACCAACACATCCTTCGGTAAGCGGGAGACTTCCACACAAGCCCTGGCCGGGGCGATCGCCTCATCAAAATATTGGGCATAGATGGCATTTACCGTAGCAAAATTATTCATATCGCTTAAAAAAACCGTCGTTTTGACAATATGCTTCCACTCACAGCCCGCTTCTTTTAAAATGGCTTCCAGATTTTTCATCACCTGGGTCGTTTGTCCCTGGACATCCTCCGCCACAATAGTCATCGTTTGGGGATCAAGGGCAATTTGTCCCGCCACAAATAAAAAGCCATTGGCGGCGATCGCCTGGTTGTAGGGCCCAACGGGGGCCGGAGCCTGGGAAGTTTGGATAATTTTCATAAATTTTGAATGTTAAGTCAGGGAGAAATCCATCAACTGACAGATTCTCTCATTTCAAGCACTAAAACCGATCAAAAATGTAACATAATCTCTCTGTCTACTCCCTCAACGCGTCCCACTGCCCATGTATTTAAACAACTATTCCACCGGCGACTATACCGTCGGGGCCTCGCTTCTCAAGCAACTACTTTGGTTTTATCTGGGGGACTATTTAGTGCAAACCAAGTGGATCCCGATCGCCATTTTAAAAGTCTTTATTCTGCGTTTATTTGGGGCAAAAATTGGCAAACAGGTCAATATTAAGCCTGGTGTAAAGATAAAACACCCCTGGCGATTAGTTGTCGGCGATTATAGCTGGATTGGTGAGAATGTCTGGATCGACAATCTTGTGCTGGTTACCATTGGTCCTCACTGTTGTGTATCCCAAGGGGCTTATTTTTGTACCGGCAATCATAGCTGGAGTCAGGTCAATTTCGATTTAATGACTGGGACTATTCAAATAGAAGCTGGGAGTTGGATTGGCGCAAAAGCCGTTGTAGGGCCGGGGGTAACGGTCCAACAGGGGGCGGTACTCTGTATGGGGGCTGTGGCAACTCAAACGTTACAATCCATGCAGATTTATGCAGGCAACCCTTGCCAGGTCATCAAAGTTCGACAGATTGAAGAATGACGAGTTTGTTTGTTATATTTGTTAATGCGTTTAGGAAGGACGGTTTCACCCTGACCCGTAGCGCTATTGCCCCATCTCAGAACTGTCGGTTCGCGGCACTGGTCTATTAGGGAGGGGGTTCTAAATAACTATGTGAATGGAGCATTTCCTGAATGCTAATAGGTCGTGAAACAAAACCCATTGCCATAGCAGGAGTGACATTTTTATCAAGACTGGAATGGAGACGACACCAGTTGTGTACAAGGCGCTGTACTTCAATGTTCATCTGTAATCCTTGCTTTTTTTAGGATAATAATTTTGGCGACGTCGGTAGGCACTACATCTCCGTCGAATGGCTGCATTATGCGTTTCATTGTGATTGGCCTTAGAGGGAGACAAGGGAGCAAAAAACAGAATTGGCAAGGATTTGAGAGAATAAGAAGGACAAGAAATTGGGGAGAACAAGAGAGTCTCCCTCGCCAGAAATTCCACCAGCATAATACCAAAAAATCCTGAAAGCTCACTCAAGTGAAATTCAGTATGTAGACCCTAAAAACATTGATGTTTTTTGTTCCAACATCACCGACAATTAAACAGGATGACTCGCTAAGCGAAAGCCAATGTGGGTCGTCCCCGTATCGGGAGATTGGGATTCCCTGGCCGCAGGACGGTAACGACTGCAATAATTTTTGGCGCAGAGATAGGAACCCCCTTTGATCACATGCTTGGGGCCATCGGGTTCCCGGGGGTCGAAACTCTCCGATTCCGCCGGGCCTTGGGGATTTTTTTGATGGGCCATACCCTGGCGATCGCCGTTGTACCAATCCGCTGTCCACTCCCAAACATTGCCAGTCATATCGTAGAGTCCATAGGCATTGGGGGGAAATGAGGCCACGGGAGCAGTACCTGCAAAACCATCCCGTTTTTGATTTTCAAAGGGAAAGCGTCCCTGCCAAGTATTCGCTTTTTTCGGAGAATAGGTTTTGCCCCAACCAAAAATTTGATCCGTTAAGCCCCCCCGCGCGGCAAACTCCCATTCCGCTTCCGTGG
>JAYKHU010000289.1:0-8216 GCA_035285105.1 Synechocystis sp. | reverse complement strand
CTTAAAATCGGCCATCCTAACTGTTTGGCGATCGCCAAAATCGCGGTTAACAATTCCGGTGTTTCTCCTCCCGGTATTACCCCCACTAAAATTAAACCGACTTGAGTCAGGTCTAAATAAAAATTGTTTAACGTAAGGTCAAAATCGGTATCTGTAATAGGATTAGTGATCTGACGAGAATGAACAGTATTGTCTAAATGGTGATAAAACCGTTGGGGATCCAGTTGAGATTTTAAATGGATGACCGAAGCATCTGGCGTCGGAGCCAGGGGTTCCCCAAAGGGACAATTGAGATGCACCACGCCAAACTTGGGCCAAAAACACCGTTGCCAAGCCTGGATCGCCGTTTGGCGGAGATAATAACAAAAATCCAACGTGGGTTCTGGCAGGGCTAATTCCAGTTGCCATTGGGGATAATCGCCATACAATTTGAGTTGATCAATGGTTTGCCCTGCATGGCACTGTCGGAGCAGCGGCGGGCGATCGCCGGTTAACACCAACAGGGGGACGTGACTGTAATGGGCTTCGATAATGGCGGGGAAAAAATTGGCCGCCGCTGTCCCCGACGTACACACTAACGCCACTGGTCGCTGGGTGCGTTTGGCGTGACCCAGGGCAAAAAAGGCGGCGGAGCGCTCATCTAAACTCACCAGACAATCAATCCCCGACTGCCGCGCAAAGGCCACCGTTAAGGGACTGGAACGGGAACCGGGACACAATACCGCTTGGGTTAAGCCCAGCTTGCCCCAGGTTTCCACCAAAATAGACGCCGCTAAACTATTGAGATTACTGAAATCAACCATGCCCTTGGCTCGAATGTAGCCCCCCCTGGGGCGCTGAATTGTTATTGGAATTGTTTTGACTGACCAGCATAATGCCGACGATGGTCACAAAAAGTACAATTCCGCCGGCTATGAGCCACTGTAGGGTCTGGGGGAGTGCCTGGAATTGGGCTAGGATGCCCGCCGGTTTGCCCGCGGTGGGCGGGGTCGGTAAGGTCACCGGGGGCAGTTTAATAGGGGGCGTGGCTGTTTTTTTGCTTTTGACGGCGACCGTTGAGGGTTCACTCGGTTCCGAGGGGGGCGTGGACATACGGGGATCTTGACTCGGGATATTAGGCTCCGAGTGCGGGGTGGTGGTTTTAGCTGATTTGTTGCCCCCGAAATCGGGATAGGCGATCGCCTTGAGTCCCAGTTCCGTATCGCCCCCAAATTCGTCCTCCTCTGCGTCACTGATTTCAAAGACCGACATTTTCTTCTCTGCCTGGGTGGGGGTGGGCACCGAGGGGGACACTTGGCAATGGACTAGCACCACTGACACGTTATCGTGGCCATTAACGCGATTAGCCAGGTCAATTAACCGTGGTACCGCTTCATCCACCGACCGTTCCCCCTGCAAAACGGGCAAAAATT
This sequence comes from Synechocystis sp., assembly GCA_035285105.1. Classification (GTDB taxonomy): domain Bacteria; phylum Cyanobacteriota; class Cyanobacteriia; order Cyanobacteriales; family Microcystaceae; genus Synechocystis. The sequence goes on along the minus strand of JAYKHU010000289.1, from coordinate 6,804 downwards.
CCTCCTGCCAATACTGTTCCACCCGTTCATGGTCACAAAAGCCATCGGAACAGAGTAAAAATAACGAATCCGTTGGCACAATTAACCGCTGAATGATGGGATGCAAGTTACTCGATGGCCCCAACCCCACCGCTTGGGTTAAAGCCCCGGCCCGGGGTAATTCCACCGCATGGCGATGGAGCATCATCCCCATGCGCACTTCCCGGGAGGCCACGTCATCATCCACGGTCACCTGTTGGCAACTGCGGGGGGTTAGCCAATAACACCGGGAATCTCCCACGTTGGCCAGAAAAAATTGTTGGAAATGGGCCATGGTCATCACCAAGGTTGTCCCCATCCGCTCCCGTTCTAGGCGTTTTTCCCGGTCATTGCGTTGACTGAGTTGCTCATTCACTTCCTCAATGTCTTCCTTCATGTGCTGAATGAAGCGCCGAATTTGCTCGGGATCATTCATTTGCTTCTCAATTTTGGAAATCAGTCGCACCGGTAAATGTTCAATGACCCATTGGGAGGCAATTTCCCCCCCCTCTTGCCCACCAACCCCGTCACACACCATGGCGAGGGTGTAACCCAGTTGATTGCCTTCGACGGGGGTTTCACTGATGGGAAAACAGGCATCTTCATTGTGATCCCGGCTCGGCCCCGTATCGGTTAAGGCAAAAATTTTATAACTAAACTCGTACTGTTCTGCCAACTCCTGAATCCCCAGATCCAATACCCGCAACAAATGATCGGCATGGGGAATTTTGCCCTGTTTGAGCCGCATCCACAGGGTTTGACAGAAGTCGGCGATCGCCGGATGGGCGTTGGTTAACAGGGGTTCCCAGGGGGCAGCGAGGTATTTCAACTCGTAAAATTGGTGATCGTCCAGCTTGAGTTGTTGAAGTTGTACCTGGCCGCCGTTCACCCGTAACCAATCAAACTCCATCAAACTCGACACGGCCCCTTGCCGTTGTAGGGGTTGCCACAGTCTCACCAGTTGCCATAGCCAGGTTAACTGCTGCAAGGGGGAGGCAAATTCCCACTCGGCTTCTAAACTGGGCAACAGGCGATCATGAACCGGTTTACCGGCGTCATTCAGTAAAACTGGGCCATAATCCAATAACCACACCGACAAATCGATGGCGTCGTCGGAACTGGGGAAAAAGTCATAGACCGCCGGCAAATTGAGGCGAAAAGGCAATAATTTTTGGTAGGGCAGGATGTAGTCAGGAATTTCATCGGGGCCTTCCACGCCGATCGCCGGTAGGGTATCCAGCACCACCTGGGACCCCATAATCAGGTAGCGATCCAATAACAATTCCCCCGCTTGATAAGCTTTAATCCAATCCCCCATTGCCCACAAATACCGCTTAATTAACGGCGTTTGGCAGGTTTGACACTGGCGATCCGCTAAATCATTCTCAGCTTGACAGTCTCGATTGGCGCAGCAAACGGTTGGCACGGTCTCACTCTCCTGACAAATCTTGGCCTAATTTTAAAGAAATCTGCAATCTTAAGAACATTTCCTAAAAGCTGTAATACGCTAAAAAAGAAAAAATTGCCATTGTTTCTGGAGATGAATATGATCGCTGAAGCGGTTCTCGAAAATCGAGACTATACCCTAATGATCGATAAAAGCAGCAGTATGGCTACCGCTGATGATCCCAATGGCCCTACCCGCTGGGAAATTGCCCGAAGCTCCACCGTTGCATTGGCAAAGAAGTGCGAGGAAATTGACCCAGACGGCATAACAGTCTACCTGTTTTCCGGCCGCTTTCGTCGATACGACAACGTCACCGCCGACAAAGTTGCGTATATCTATGAGCATAATGAGCCAATGGGTCGGACGGACCTCGCCAGTGCCCTCCAAGACGGTTTGGATAATTTTTTCCAACGGAAGGCGGCCGGGCAGTGTAAAGAAAATGGGGAAACCTTCCTAATCATTACCGATGGGGAACCCACGGATCGCAAAGCGGTTATTCGCTTAATTCTGGATGCTAGCCAAAGAATTGATTGCGATGAAGAGTTAGCTATCTCCTTGATCCAAGTGGGTCGGGATAAAAAGGCCACAGCGTTTTTTAAAGCCCTTGATGATCAACTCCAGGCGGCGGGCGCTAAATTCGACATCGTGGATACCATCACCATTGATGACATGGAGGGTATGGATTTAAGCGAAGTCTTGTTAAAGGCGATCACGGACTAACCGGAGGACGCTAGCCTGCTGGTTTAAGGGCAGCATGAGGGAAACCGCTAATATCCCAGGGCGATCGCCATCTATCACCACCGATGTCGGGCGATCGTTCCCTGGGATTGGCTTGGCCCTCGTTCGGGTCAATGCTTGATTAAGATGAGTTCAGTGTGAAACCTGAAAAAAGTATGACAACTCCCAAAATTGCACCCTACGGTTCCTGGCGATCGCCCATTACGGCCGATGCGTTATTAGCGGGCAGCATTGGCCTGGGCGGAGTTTGTGTAAGTGATGGCAATGTTTATTGGTTAGAGGGGCGGCCGGCGGAAAAGGGGCGCAATGTCCTAGTGGAAAAAAACGCCCAAGGGGAACAGCGGGATTTAACCCCGGCCCCGTTCAATGTGCGATCGCGGGTGCATGAATATGGCGGTGGTGCTTTTTTAGTGGCGGATAAAACCGTTTATTTCACCAATTTTGCCGATCAACGCCTTTACGCCCAACCCCTGGACGGCGATCCCCGTCCCCTAACCCCGGCAGGGCCGGATCGATTTGCGGATTTTGTCCTTGATCAGCCCCGTCAGCGTTTAATGACGGTGTGTGAATCCCACAGGGAAGATGGCCCTGAACCGGAAAACTATTTAGCCGTTGTTGATCTGCAAACCGGGATGGTGACGCCGTTGACCCAAGGCCATGACTTTTATAGTTCCCCCCGCCTGAGTCCCGACGGTCAACAATTAGCCTGGATTACCTGGGATCATCCTAATCTGCCCTGGGACGCCACCCAACTCTGGTTAGCCGATCTGGATGCCCAGGGTAATTTACACAATATTCACTGCATTGCCGGGGATTCGGGCAATGAATCCATCCACGAACCCCGCTGGTCCCCCGATGGCAGTCTCTATTTTGTTGGCGATCGCTCCGATTGGTGGAATTTATACCGTTACCGTCAGGGTCAAATCGAGGCAGTGTATCCCGACACCGCCGAATTTGCCTATCCCCATTGGGTATTCGGATTATCTAGCTATACCTTCGCCAACGCCAATACCCTGATTTGTACCTTCAGCCAAGACGGGGCCTGGCAACTGGGGCAAATTGATCTCGCCCAAAAGCAGTTAAGTTTATTCAACCTGCCCTACAGCAACTATGCGTCCCTCTGCACCGATGGCCAGACCCTCTGGTTTTTAGGCAGTTCCCCCCAATCTTCCTCGGCGGTGGTGGCGATCGCCCTCGGGAGTAACCAAACCCACGTCTTAAAACAATCCAGTGAGTTAGTTGTCCCCGGCGGCTATTTATCCCTGGCCCAACCGATCAGCTTCCCCACGGAAAATGGTCACATGGCCCATGCCTGGTACTATCCCCCCACCAATGCCGATTTTGAAGCGCCACCGGGGACGTTGCCACCGCTGTTAGTCAAAAGCCATGGCGGGCCCACCGCAGCGGCGGGGAATGCCCTGAGTTTAAAAATTCAATATTGGACCAGTCGGGGCTTTGCCTATGTGGATGTCAATTATGGCGGCAGTACGGGCTACGGTCGGGCCTATCGCCAACGGTTGCAGGGGCAATGGGGAGTGGTGGATGTGGCGGATTGTGTCAACGCAGCGGCATATTTAGCCCAACAGGGGTTAGTGGATTCAGAAAAACTAGCCATTTCCGGCAGCAGTGCGGGGGGCTATACCACCCTGGCGGCATTGACCTTCCACGATACGTTTAAAGCCGGGGCCAGTTACTACGGCATTAGTGATTTAACCGCCCTCGCTGAAGATACCCACAAATTTGAATCCCGCTATTTAGATGGTTTAATCGGCCCCTATCCTGAACGGAAAGACCTCTACGAACGGCGATCGCCCATTCATTATTCTGAGCAATTGACCTGTCCGGTGATCTTTTTTCAAGGGCTGGAGGATAAAGTGGTGCCCCCCAACCAAGCAGAAATGATGGTCAATGCCCTCAAAGCCAAGGGGATCACCGTGGAATATGTGCCATTTCCCGAAGAACAACATGGTTTTCGCATCGCCGCCAATATCAAAAAAGCCCTAGAAGCGGAATTAGCCTTTTATGGCCGGGTCTTTGGCTTTGTCCCGACCCCGTAAAAAAGCGAATCTGGCATTTGTCGCGGGGGGAGAAATTATGCAATAATTAGCGTTTGCGTATAAATTACCGTATTCTTTCCCCAAACAATTATGGCTAAAAAAGGAAAGGGGGCGAGACTGGTCATTACCCTAGAATGTACCGAGTGTCGCAGCAACCCCAATAAGCGATCCAATGGTGTGAACCGCTATACCACCATGAAAAATCGTCGTAATACCACAGCGCGGTTGGAATTGAAAAAATTCTGTACCCACTGCAACCAGCACACGATCCACAAAGAAACCAAATAATCGGCCCCGGCCGTTTGAGTTCGGTATCCGCCTTGTAACCGTGATGCCTAACCTAGCAATTCCCCTCAGCAATTATTATTCGCTAAATCCATGAACTACTACCGCAAACGCCTGTCGCCGTTACCGCCCAATCAGCCCATTGATTACAAAGACACAGAACTTCTGCGTAAGTTTATTACCGAGCGCGGCAAAATTTTACCCCGACGCATCACCGGGTTAACCGCTAAGCAACAACGGGATTTGACCACCGCCGTTAAACGGTCTCGTTTGGTGGCCTTATTACCCTTTGTTAATAAGGAAATCTAACTACATTCCCAACCCCCCATGTCTGACTGGCAGGACAAGCGATGACGCCCCTGCCAGTTTTTAATTTGGGTTAATTTGCGGCCTTAGTTTGAATGAGTTCAATTTTGTACCCATTGGGATCTTCCACAAAGGCAATCACCGTGGTGCCGTGTTTCATTGGGCCCGGTTCCCGCACTACTTTTCCGCCCAAAGCTTTAATTTTGTCGCAGGTTTGATAGATGTCATCCACGCCGATCGCCAGGTGACCAAAGGCATCCCCGAGATCGTATTTTTCCACGCCCCAGTTATAGGTCAATTCGATCACACTGTCCGTGGCTTCGTCGCCATAACCCACAAACGCAAGGGTAAATTTTCCAGAAGGATACTCCTTTTGGCGAATTAAATTCATGCCTAACACATCACAGTAAAACTTGAGGGATTCGTCAAGGTTACCGACCCGGATCATGGTATGGAGAAGACGCATAATTATCAGGTTGATTGCTAAAAGAGTGGTTTAAGTCACCTTGATTCTACTAGCCCACTAGCAAATTTTCCTCCGGATAGCGAATCAAACTCGGGCGAGGATCGCCAATGATCGCCGCCATTAAAATGGTGACCCCCACCCGGCCGATAAACATGGTGAAAATCAACACCCATTGGGAAAGGGGACTTAACTGGGAGGTGATGCCCAGGGATAACCCCACCGTGGCAAAGGCCGACACCGCTTCAAAGGCCAATTCCACTGTGCCCTTCCCTGCTTCGAGGAAAATCAACAAACTCAAACTCATTACCACCGTCATCACTGACCCAAACACCACGGCGATCGCCTTGAGGATCAACTGGGGGGGAATGCGCCGTTCATACATGATTACCCGTTCTTGTCCCCGCAGGGCTGAGCGCGTACAGTTCCCCAAAATCGCAAAGGTCGTGGTTTTGATCCCCCCACCAGTGCCGCTAGGACTGGCCCCCACAAACATCAACAACATAATGAGAATTAAGGTGGTGGGATTAAGATGATTCAAATCAATCGTATTAAAGCCGGCGGTGCGGGTGGTAACAGACTGGAACCAGGCCACCATCAAGCGGTTTTGGGGGGATAAATTGAGCATGGAATCAGGGTCTTGATATTCCAACGCCAGGATGCCAATTAAGCCCAGCACTAATAAAAATCCCGTCACCCGCATCACCACTTTGAAGTTGAGGGAGAAGTTAAACCGTCGATGGGGATGTTGGAAAATCCACCGTAACCAGAAATACAGTTCAATAATGACTTGGTAGCCAATGCCGCCAAAAATGATCAGGGTGGTAATGGTGATGTTAACGGGTAAAGAATTTTGATATTGGACTAAGCTGTCGGGAAATAGGGAAAACCCCGCATTATTAAAGGCACTAATACTGTGAAAAATGGCGAACCACAGGGCTTTTAGGGGGGGATAATCCTGCACGAAAACCAAAAACAACACGACGGTGCCACTCACTTCAAATAATAAGGTGGTGGCAATCACTGATTTGATTAAATTTTTGCTCCCTTGCACAAAAGGACGGTCAAAGGATTCTTGGATGGCTAAGCGTTGTTGGAGGTCAAACTTGCGCCCAATCAATAACATCAAAAACGTGGTCAGGGTCATATAGCCCAACCCCCCAATTTGTGCTAGGAGGGCAATGCTTAATTCCCCCCAGAAGGAAAAATAGCTACTGGGATCAACCACGCTCAACCCCGTCACGCAGACCGCCGAGGTGGCCGTAAACACCGAGATTAGAAAATTTCCCCAATGCCCCTCTGTGGTGGCAAAGGGCATCATTAATAATAAAGTCCCAATGGCGATCGCCGATAGAAAGCCTAGGCAGATAGTCCGGGAAATGGTCATTCCAGCAAATAAGAATAGGTGCTAAGGTTCGCTGAATGCGGCTGGCGAGCCAAAACCGTTTCATAGAGCCGTTCTAATTGCACCATATTTTCGGCAAAGGTGT
>JAYKHU010000288.1:0-9825 GCA_035285105.1 Synechocystis sp. | reverse complement strand
TTTGAATAAAGCCGTTTTTTGCGGCGTTTCCCAACTCTCAAATTGTTGTTGTTGACTTTTTTCTTTGGAGGAAATCCACCATGTCCCACTTCAGCACCTTACGTACGAAGATTACCAACGCTGAAATCCTGACCACGTCTTTAAATGATCTCGGCATCACCACCCAAATCGAAGCCGATGTGCGGGGCTACAACGGCCAACGCATCCGGGCTGACATCGTTGCTGTTTTAGACGGCGAATATGATTTGGGCTGGTCTCGCAACAGTGATGGGTCTTTTGACTTAATCGCTGACCTGTGGGGAGTTGCCAAAAAACATAACCAAACCGAACTCATCAATTCTATTAACCAAAAATATGCGGTTAACCAAACCTTGTCTGAAGTTAAACAGCGGGGTTTGCAAAACGCTAATGTGAAGTTAGTTGTTCAATAGTCCTTGTCCTTGACGTAATTATCGTTTTCGGTGCATTCCCAAGCCTGACTGTTAGCCATCTCTGAAAGAGGTGGCTAATTTTTTGTCCATTGGGAGATGGGGAAAATGAGATCATGATGATGGCGATCGCCATTGGCTAAATCTGAATCACCCAGTACAGGGCCGCAGAAATAGACCATCAGCTTAGGAAGTTCGAGGCTGACCATTGTAAGTCCATTGTCCCATTGAGGATCATTCCCCTTTCACTGCCCGTCAATTTTACCAACAATTACAAGCGGCAAATTTAGTTACCCAACCCTTACCGTGGGATCAATTAAATCCGGTTCCCCAACAACTAAGTTTATTTTAGACATCATGAATTTGCTGCCGGATGATTTAAGTTGGGCCGAGCCGGTTTGGGGCGATCATTTTCCACCTTTTCGTAGGCTTCCACAATGCGCTGTACTAGGGGATGGCGCACCACATCCGCTTGATTTAGGTAACAAAAGGCAATGCCTTCAACGTGTTTTAAAATATTTTGGGAAACCTGTAAACCCGAGACTTGATGGGTAGGCAAATCGGTTTGGGTGATGTCCCCGGTCACTACCATTTTGGACCCGAACCCTAAACGAGTTAGTACCATTTTTAATTGGGCCGGGGTGGTGTTTTGGGCTTCATCCACAATCACAAATGCATTGGTTAAGGTGCGACCCCGCATATAGGCCAACGGCGCCACTTCAATTTTGCCCCGTTCCATCAAATCAGGAATTTTTTCCGGTTCAATAAATTCATAAAGGGCATCATATAACGGGCGCAAGAAAGGGTTCACTTTTTGTTGTAAATCCCCCGGTAAAAAGCCCAGTTTTTCCCCCGCTTCTACGGCCGGTCGCGTTAAAATCAGGCGATCGCATTCATTGTTTAATAACGCCTGGACGGCCAACACAGCAGCCAAAAAGGTTTTCCCTGTCCCTGCCGGGCCAATGCAGAACGTAACATCATGCTTTTGGATCGCTTTAATGTATTGCCGTTGCCGAAAGGTTTTCGCCCGAATGGTTTCCCCCCGTCGGGTTTTGGCCAAAACGGTCTTTTGCAGGGATTGATATTCATCCTGTTTCCCCGTATCCAGGGCTTGAAAGGCGGTCATCAAATCAGGTCGGGAAATCGCCTTGGCAGTTTGCCAGTAAGGGGCCAGGGACTGTAAGACGCTCATCACCCGTTCTACAGGTTTCGCTTCCCCCATCACCATTAGCGCCTGACCTCGCAACACTAATTTGGTGCCGGTGTGACGGGCTAAATAGGTCAGATTGTCTTCACCGCTTCCTGCTAGGGCGATCGCACTTTCGGGGCTGGGAAGATGCAGGGTTTCGGTGGTTTGGGTCATAAGGAGCGGCAATAATTCTCAAAAAAGCCAGGGATATTTCTATTTTAAGGCGATCGCCAGTGAACAGACGGATTGCCCTAGATGTCAAGTTTCCCCATAACCCCTATTCCAAAAATTGAGATAAATCGGCGATCGGGCACATTAAGCGCAGACCGAGATAACTAATGGTGAAATCGGCAGCAAAGTGAAAGCGGTTAGCCGACCGGCAATAAATGGGATGGGAATGCCAGGATCCTCCCCGAATGACGTACCCTGTTTTGACTTTAGGATCTGGATTTTTCCACGCCCGACCATCCAGAAAAAAACTATCTTCGTAATTGTCATGCCATTGGTCTTCGCACCATTCCCACACATTGGCGTGCATATCGTAGAGGCCAAATTGATTGGGCGGAAAGCGGCCAACCTCAGTGGTTTCCCGTCGATAGCTACCGGGGGCCTCGTTGAAATAGAGTTGGCTACCATCGTAGTTAGCGAAATCAGTGGTCAGGGTTTCCCCGAAATAAAAGGGGGTGAGGCTTTGGGCACGACACGCATATTCCCATTGGGCTTCACTGGGGAGATGATAGGGTTTACCGGTTTGGGCTGATAATTTTTGACAAAAGGTTTGGCAATCATTCCAGCTAACCTGTTCAACGGGTTTTTCGGGATTCGTAAAACGGGCCGGATTCTTCCCCATAACGGCTTGCCATTGGGCCTGGGTAACAGCATATTTTCCGAGCCAAAATGAAGGGAGGGTGATGACGTGTTGGGGTTCTTCTCTCCCCTCAGACCAGCTTGTTTTTACCTCAGTGGCGGGAGACCCTTGCAGATAAGTTCCCCCAGGAATATAAACCAAGTCCAAGTAAATACCTTGCCCAAGATCTTCGCGGTAATATTGTGCTCTACCTGAAATTTTGGTGAGAACGTTACCCTCTTTGTCAACCTTGACGCTTTCAAACTGATAAAGGGGAAAATGGACGTCTAAATGAAGACCGGTTTCAGTTTCAGGCATTGAGTTGCGAGGGATCGCCGATGCATCGAGATTGTCTGGCATAGTAAATACAAGCTCACTTCTCTGCTGATTGCCTTAAGTCTATGGGTAAGAAAGAAAAATCCCCCATTTACCCTAGCTAAAGGTAGCAATAATGACCACCTAAAATGGTAAGGCAATGAATCAGCTTTGAGCAATGACTTTCTTGTTATTGGCCAGACAATTTTTTTACGCCCCCAACATTTCCACATCAATACTTTCTTTAAACTTTCTTTAAATAGGAAATAATTTGGGGCTGCACAGAAAACAAACGCTTAAAACGGGTCAAGGATGTTATCTAATGGTGGCTAGGCATCGAATGTTCCCCTCTCATCTCCTTCATGCTTGGCATTTCCTCTGTTGGAACGGGTTGGTGTGCTTGGCCACCTTTGTGCCCCCCCAACTTCGACATACTGACATCTCCAAACGCTGCAATGCCCATGGAGACAAATCCAGCAGAAATGACCCCCATTGCCACCGTGCCAATGGAAATGACCCCCATGGGCACAATTCCGATCGCCACCACCCCCATCGGTGCAATCCCCACGGCAATGTAACCTGTAGGGGTAATCCCAAAGGAAAATAACTTAGCCTGATACCATTTACGAGAGGGGTCTGCGGCGCCACACTCTAACGAATCCGTAGCAGCGGTCTGAAGAGGACTTTCCATAAAATTAGACAACATTAACTTGAAAATTGGTGCTTTAATCCTAATCAAACGGAGGAAGACGGTCAAAAGACAGGCTGTCAAACTTCCGTCAGTGTTTGATGAATAGTCCCCGCCTCCATCCCGACACAATTCAAGACGTCAAACAACGGGTCGATATCGTAGAAGTTATCGGCGATTATGTGGTGCTGAAAAAACGGGGTAAGGATTTTTTGGGGTTATGCCCGTTCCACGCGGAAAAATCCCCGAGTTTCAGTGTCAGTCCGTCTAAGCAGATGTATTATTGCTTTGGCTGTCAGGCGGGGGGAAATGCCTTCAAATTCTTAATGGAATTGGGTAAACAGTCTTTTTACGATGTAGTGTTGGATTTGGCCCGTCGCTACCAAGTCCCCATTAAAACCCTTGAACCTGAACAGAAGAAGGAACTGCAACGGCAATTATCCTTACGGGAACAACTTTACGAAATTATGGCGGTGGCGGCCGGATTTTATCACCATGCCCTCTTTCAACCCCAAGGCCAAATTGCCCTGGATTATCTAACCCACAAACGGCACCTGTCCCAATCAACCATTCAGCAGTTTCAGCTTGGCTACGCCCCCGAAGGCTGGGAAACCCTTTACCGTTACTTAATTGAGCAAAAACGCTATCCATTGGCGGCCGTGGCCCAGGCCGGGTTAATCAAAGCCAGACAAAGCGGTAGTGGTTATTATGATCAATTTCGCCATCGGCTCATGATTCCCATTCGAGATGGGCAAGGCCGGGCGATCGCCTTTGGCAGTCGGACATTGGGACAGGATGAGCCGAAATATCTCAACTCCCCGGAAACCCCTTTGTTTCATAAAGGCAAAACGTTGTTTGGGTTAGATCAGGCCAAAACGGCGATCCAAAAAACGGATCAAGCGATTTTAGTGGAAGGTTATTTTGATGTGATTGCCTTACATCAAGGGGGAATTCAACAAACCGTCGCAGCGTTGGGAACGGCTCTAAGTCGTGAACAGGTGCAAACTTTAATGCGGTTTAGCGAGTCGAAGCAAATTATTTTTAATTTTGATGCTGACAAAGCGGGGATCAATGCCACCCAACGGGCAATTCAAGCCATTGAATCCCTAGTGTATAGTGGTCAAGTGAATCTACGGATTTTAAATTTACCCGCAGGCAAAGATGCCGATGAATTTATTCAAGCAAGTCCCAATAATATTGCCCATTATCAACAGTTAATTGCCTCAGCACCCCTCTGGTTTGATTGGCAAATCCAACAGTTACTCAAAGATAAAAACCTTAAACATGCTGATGACTTTGAACAGGTGGGTCGAGGGATGGTGGCGTTACTGAAACGTCTAACCGATAATAATAAACGCACCTATTATTTACAAACCTGTGCCGAAATCCTGAGTCAGGGAGATTCCCGTCTGATTAGCTTACAAATCGATAATTTATTGGCGCAGTTGAAACAAAGCGAACCAGAAAATAGGACGAACAAAAACCGCAAGGCGTTTCAAATCAAAAATCCCGAAAGTAGTTTATTGGAAAAAGCCGAGGCATTATTACTTAGAATCTACCTCCATTGCCCCGAGTACCGTTCACACATTAATCAAATTCTCATCGATCAAGATTTACTCTTTGGCTTTGCTCAACATCGTCTACTCTGGCAGACCATTGATACGGTGATCACGCAATGTGGGCTGACCTCTGATCCTGATAATCGACTTCTCGATTTAGTGCAAAATCAATATCTGGAACATGGACTAGGATTTGATGCCATTCACCCCCTCTTTCAACTCACAGAAACCACCTCCGAAGACTTGTTTCGCGCCAACCTTCGCATCCCAGAGGCGATCGCCGTGATGGAAAAAGTGGCGTGGGAAAAGTATGGTCAGTATTGTTTGCAACAATTACAGCAATTGGCCCCCAAGGAACAAGCCAAAGATTTTCAGTACTATCAGCAGGAATGGATGAAGGCCCGCCAAGAAATCCAACGTTTGGATAACCAACGCTTGAATCACTCTCTGCCCAATTGATCTTTTTCTCCGGTGGCGCCACCAATTCTCTATAATTCAGGTAGTTATCGCCGTTATCGAGGGATGCCATGACGGATTCTGAACAGCTAGCAGAAATTAAGTCCTTAATTCAACATTTGGTGACGGACGTTGAAGGTCTCAAGTCCGATGTGTCCGGCCTAAAAACTGATGTGTCTGGCCTAAAAACTGATGTGTCTGGCTTAAAAACCGATGTCGAAACTCTCAGTGTAGAATTGACACGAACCAATGACCGAGTGGAAATTTATCAACGTTCCTCCCAGCAGGTCGTTAATCTTGCCTTTGGGCTAATTGTGGCGGCTACGGCGGCGATCGTGGTTCCCGCTGTTATTGCCCGTTGAAGGATACAAGGTCAATCCGCTAAAACGGATTCCGCCTACCCGGTACAGGACGCCCAAAACTCAACACTTTTAAGCATCTGGGGGATTAACGGGGAAGAAAAATTCGATGCCCTGATCGATTAACTTCTGATTGTTGGCTAAAATTTCCCGCTTGAAATTCCAGGCCAGGACGTAATAAATATCAGGTAAATGGGTTAATTCTTTTTCAATTAATAAAGGAATGTGCATTCCTGGCGACACTAACCCCCGTCGCAATTCATTTTTCTCAATTAAATAATCTAAATATTGGGGGCCAATACCAAAGTAGTTGAGGAGGGTGTTGCCCTTAACCGGTGCGCCAAAGCCCCACACTGTCTTACCGACTTTTTTCGCCGCATCAAGATAGGCTAAATTCTCCGCTTTCATTTGCTCAATCCGACGGGCAAAATCCAGATAGGTTTGATATTCGTTACTTTTTTCCTCCACTTCTGCTTGGCGCATGGCTTGTAACCGCTCCGATGGTTGCCGTTGCCCTTGGTGAGCCACAAAACCAATGATTGATCCCCCATGAATAGGGGATAGATAGGCATCAAACATAGATAGCCCGTGGCGATTTAGTAACACCTCAATGGTGTTGAGATTGTAGTAGAGTAAATGCTCATGGTAAATCTGATCGAAGGCGAGATTTTCCACAATGCGCTTCATGTACAAAAATTGCACGACAAATACACCGTCATCGGCCAGGGCCTCCCGAATGCCCTCAGTGACGGAATGCAATTCTTCTAGATGAAAAAAGACCCCTGCGGCGTTAATCGCTGAAAATTTACGCCCTAATGTTTTTACCACGTCTAAATTGAAAAAGTCATTCAGGGTCGGTACGCCGGCATCATTGGCAATTTTAGCGGTGGTTTTGGAGGATTCTACCCCTAGTACGTCATACCCCAACGCCTGGAAGTGTTTTAACTGCGTCCCATCATTGGAGCCAATATCTAACACCGACTTTTCCGTTTTCCCGGCAAAAAAACGTTCATCCACCTCGTGGGCAACGTTTTCAAAGTGAGCGCTGAGGGATTTTGTCACCCCCGATAGGTAGGTGTGATCACCAAACATGATCTCTTTTTTAACCGTGTAATCCAACTGGGCCGTGCCGCAATCCTGGCAGTATAAAACCCGCAAAGGATAGTACGGTTCTTTGCCCACTTCTTCCGGCTTTAGGAAATGATTGCACCAGGGTTGTTCCCCTAAATTGATCGCCAAATCCAGACGGGAAGAATCGCAAACACGGCATTGCATAGGGGTCAACGGTAAATAACGAGGGATCAAAGCAGAATCATCTTCCCATGTTTATTGGCCTGGCTCAAGCCATGGGGATCCCAGATACGTTGTTGAAGGTGGAAGTTGAATTACCCCACCGCCTTCGAAGCGCTTGAATAACAACTGTCATCCCGGGTTTGGCAGTGACCGAGGTTTGGGGTCGTTTCTAGTTGGATAGTATTATGAAAGATACCAAAATTCTTGGCTAAGGCTTGGTTAATCTCCTGCAACAGCACGTCCCCCGCCTGTTCCGGCGCAACCACTAGGTGAACGGTTAAAGCGGTTTCGGTGGTGCTTAAGGCCCAGACATGGAGATGGTGAAAACTGATCACCTGGGGATGTTCTTGAAAAAAAGTTTGTACCGCTTGCATTTCGATCACCGTGGGAACGCCATCCAGGATGAGCCGCACGGCATCCTTGAGCAGCCCCCAAGTGCCGATAAAAATCAACACCACAATGACGAGACCCATGGCGGGATCCAGCCAGACCTGGCCGGTGACCATAATGGCGATCGCCCCCAGCACCACCCCCACAGAGACTAACGCATCGGTGAGCATGTGCAGGAAAACCCCTTTCATGTTGAGGTCATGTTGATTCTTGGCAAATAGCCAGGCAGTAAAGCCGTTGAGGACAATCCCTAAACTGGCTGCCCCAATGACAAGCTGTTCTTGCACCGGTAACGGATTTTGAAACCGATGAAGGGCTTCAACGGCGATCGCCCCGAGGGCCACGAGAATTAGGGCGGCATTCAGTATCGCAGCGACAATGGTCGAGCGTTTCAACCCATAGGTGTAATCGATCGATGCCCGGCGTTGCCCTAACCACACGGCGATCCAGGCAATGACCAGTCCTAAAACATCACTCAGGTTATGCCCCGCATCGGCCAACAACGAGAGCGAGTTGCTGAGCAGCCCCAAAATAACCTGCAGGACTACAATGGCCACGTTTAAGCCAAAACTGATTAAAAAGATGCGATTTTTGCCTGTGGCCGATGGTCTGGGATGATGATGGCTGTGGTTGTGACTGTGATGGTGATGGTGATCGGACATGAACACACTCCAGATTAGGGAGCAGACGGAGACTGGGGCAGATTACGGGCTTTATAGAACAATTCCAAACTCTGGCGATCGCCTACATAACGCCAATGCCACGGTTCATAGGTCACCCCCTGGGGATTATTGGGGGGAAAGGACAATTCAAAGCTATATTTAGCAGCGTTATTTTTGAGCCATTGAAAGGCCTTCGTCTCCGCAAACCCTTCGCTTAAATGGGTTCCTTGGGCACTGCCATCCCCAATATCCACCGCGTAACCGGTGTGATGTTCACTGTAACCGGGGGGGGCACTTACTTCAGCCCGTTGACGGGTTTCCTGGTTACGTTGTTTTTTGACCTCGAAAAATAATTGATTCTGTTGCGCCACTGTCCGAAAGGCGGAAATGGGAACCAGGGCAATCCCCTGGGCTTTGGCGGCGGCTTGCATTTTCAGGAATTGATCGGCGGCAGCTTGGCGTAATTTTAAGCGTCCATCCAGGGTGATGGCTTTTAATTCCGACGGAGGGGCTTCGTCATAGGCCAGGTGACCGAGGACGTTATCAATGGGAGTGGGGGACGGGGCGGGGCTAGCCGGGGGAGGGAGTGTTCCGGTATCCGGAGTGGGCTGGGAACGGGGCAACAGTAGAATCAACGCCATAATTGCCACTACCCCCACACCGATGCCACCAGCAATCAGGCCCCTCCAGGGCAGTAGGGAGGAGGAAGAGGAAACGGGTTGATCCCGAATCACTTCCGGGATGTCCCCCTGGTTGGGGTTAAACGAAGGGGGCGAATTTGGCTTGTTGCCCATGGGAATTGATCAATGAGTCACGGCGGGGGCGGATCGTGTCCCTATTTTGCCAGAGAATGTAGGGGACTTGATGGTTAAGCCGCAGGCATCAGCGTTACGGGGAGGTTACAGTGCATTGTTTACACAGCGTTTCAGGGACAGCGTTTGCCGAATGGTTTACCCAGGCTCAACAAATGGCGATCGCCGCCGGGATTGATCGGGGGGAATTAATCTGGCTGTTGCAGGCGTGGACAAATTTAGACCGTCTGGCGTTGCAGTTGGGGGACTATCGCCAGCGGGACAAGATTGAATTGGTGAAGCCCTGGGAGGATCTGAAAACTGCTTGGCAAAAACGCCTCACCGATCGTTATCCTGTGCAATATTTGGTTGGCCAAACCCACTGGCGCAACTTTATCCTTGATGTCACCCCCGCTGTGTTGATTCCCCGGCCAGAAACAGAATTGATCATTGACATCGTGCAAGCCCAAGGTTTTGACGTCCAAACCAGGGGACAGTGGGTGGATTTAGGGACGGGCAGTGGGGCGATCGCCTTGGGACTAGCGGATCTGTTCCCCCAAGCCACCATCCATGGGGTGGATCAAAGCGCGGCGGCGTTGGCGATCGCCCGCAACAATGCGCGGTTAAATCAGTTAGGGGACCGCATTCAGTTTTACCAAGGGCATTGGTGGGATCCCTTAACGGAGCTACGGGGACAGATTGCGGGCATGGTGTCCAATACCCCCCTACATTCCCCAACGGGAACTGAGCCAGCTACAGCCGGAAGTCCTGCACCACGAACCCCTAGCAGCCTTAGCGGGGGGAGAGGACGGCTTGGATAGTGTGCGGGAGTTGATACGGCGATCGCC
>JAYKHU010000287.1:0-10229 GCA_035285105.1 Synechocystis sp. | reverse complement strand
ATGCGTACCAAGCCGATGTGTTGAGTGATCCTGCCCAACAATATTGGGTGGAAGCCCTGCCCCAACCCTTTGCCATCCAATTTACCCCCGCCGAAGAAACGGCGATCGCCGATGCCACGGAAGCGTTATGGGCAATGTGTGTGGAATTTTTAGATTGGTTTTTTGATCAAGATGATGATGGGGCCATTAATGAACGATTAGCACTGTTGAAAATTCGTCCTGAATACTGGCAAGCCCTGAAAAATAGCTGGCATCGCACTGATCCCGTGGAAGATTTGACCCTCGCTACCCGCTTTGATTTAGTGGTTACTGATGATGGTCGGATTAAACTGATCGAAATTAATGGGGAAACCCCGTTGTTAGGGGCGGAAACTGTTTATCAATGGAATTGGTTGGTGGATTACCAACAAAATCAGACTAAAAGTGCCTATCCATTGCCAGAAAATGCCAGTCAATTTAATGAATATTGGGAACGTACCGCCGGGCAATGGCGACGCATCCGGGAGGAGTATGATTTACCAAAAACGGGCATTTCTTTTTTAGTGGATGAACAACTAGAAGAAGATGCTGAAATGGCAATGCAGTTAATTCAAATTCTCCATGATGAGGTAGATGAAACGATTTATACCCAGTTGGTTTATTTACGGGGACTAAAGGATGAGAAAGGACAGGAAATGCAGCGGGGATTAGGGCTAGATGAAGACGGCTATTTTATTGACCCTGTGAATGAACGGATTCCCATGTTATGGAAAATGTACGATTGGTCAGATTTGCAAAATGACATGGCCAATGCGGGTTGCACAGAGGCCTTTGCCCAACGGTTAGCCGTAGCAGATACCAAAGTCATTGAGCCATTGTGGAAACAAATTCTATCTAATAAAGGAGCCATGGCGCTCATGTGGCAACGGTTTAAAGAGAGTGATTATGCCCAATATTTATTACCAACCTATTTTGACCATGATCTATCCCCGGAAGCTACTCATTTACTGTTAGATATGCACGTTAAAAAACCGTTGTTGGGGATGGAAGGGATGGGAACCTCCATTGAGTTGGGGGGTGGTTCCCTAGAAAAACGGGAAATGTTCGGCTATGGTGCAGAAGGCTTTATTTTACAGGAATACATTGAACTCCCCCAAGCCTTTGATTATTACTATGTGGTGGGCAGTTGGGTGATTGACGATACCGCCGCTGGCATCATTCTCAGGGGCGATCGCCAACGCATTACCGGCCGCCATTGTTTGATTATTCCCCATATTGTGGCCGAGGAATCCCTCGCATTGCCTTAATCTTGTATGCCCCCCTTGGAGTCGTTTAAAGTGTTACTAACGCCTGTAATTTCATCCGCCGATAGTGATTTAAAACTCCCACAGAAATCCTGGGTAACTCACTGGGAGATAGACACAATACTACCCTGGAATTATTCCGTAGCAGAATCGACCCAAGTTAACATTCCCCCCACGTTAATCAGTCAATTTTGTACCTTGCTCAGTCGAGATGTATATTCCGAAGGGGACGCCCAAGGGTTTTACGATTATCTCCAGGGGCGCGATCACCAACCGGATAGACTGGATTCCTTTCGGTTATCTAGCACCTTAAAACAGGTTTTACCGTTGTGGCTAGCAGATGAATTAAGCCACTATCAGGCCCTGCGGCGGGTCTATCAGGTAATATCCGGAATGTCAGAAACAGAAATTAATCACCGTCAGCACCAACGACGACCTAATCTAACGGCGATCGCCCCAGTGTTAGTTGATGAATTCACCATTGTGGCAACGTTTTTATTTGATGAAGCCGGCTCGATGTTTTCCTATCGGCGAGATCTGCGGGAATTTTATCAGCCCTTGGGTAGACCCTTTGCTCGCATTGCCCAACGGTTAGTGCAGGATGAAGGGCGACATTTTCGCTGGTTTAAACAGGTCTTACTCAATCATTACGGCGATCGTCTAGGGGAATTACCCACCACCTTAAAACGCATTGTGCAATTGGAAAAATCCCTGGGTCGTTATCATGCCACTTTTCTGCTCGACCATGCCCAAGAAATGCACCGTTTTCCCCCGGACTTTAGTGATCAATTAGTTGACTGGATTTTGGCTGGGTTTAATTAATACATCTCACAAATCATAAAAAATACATGATCATCAATGTAAAATGGGTGACAAAGAAAAATCTGAATGTCATGTGAACGAAACCATCTACATTGAAACCAGCATTTTGGGTTATCTAACCGCTAGACCAACAGATAATCTGATTCTCGCTGCTAATCTTAAAATTACCCAAGACTGGTGGGATGAGTACAGAGCTTCATTGATTCTCTACACGTCGGAACTCGTTGCGGATGAAGCATCGAGAGGGGACGAAGTGATGGCATCTCAAAGACAAAACTTGCTGCAGTCCCTGATCTTCTTGGACTTCACCGATGAGGCAGTCACTCTGGCACAAGAATTTTTACAACAAAGTAACCTGCCGCCCAAAGCCTCTAACGATGCCTTACATATGGCCTTAGCAACAGTTTATGGCTTAGATTATCTGCTAACGTGGAATTGTAAGCACATGGCAAATGCTCAAATCCAGCGAAAGCTATCTCAGATTAGTCTTAAACTTAATTATAAATTGCCGCTTGTTTGCACCCCTTACGAGTTTATAAGCTTTAAAAGCCAAGGAGAACAATAATGTATAAAGATGAAATTGTTGAAGAGATTCATAAATATCGAGAAGAATATGCAAAATCCTTAAATTATGATCTCCAAGCAATATTTGAGGATTTACGAAAAAAACAGGTGGCCCGTGGGCATAAAGTTGTTAAGCTTCCAATTAAAAAATTTCCCGAGCATTGACATCCTGCAACCAATATTTGGAATGATCCCCATCATTTGTCACTAATCCCCTTCGGCGATCGCCGTGATTAAGACTCTTCCGGGGTGAATTGTCCCGGCAAAGAAAAGGGAATCAACTCATCTAAACTGATGACTTCCAACGCCGATTGATGGGTGGCACTCAGATCCACCAACGGGGCCATACCCGCATCTTTGGCTTCCTTCCAGCGGGCCGCGCATAAACACCACTTGTCCCCTGGCTTTAACCCTGGAAATTGGTAAGCCGGTAGGGGGGTCGATAAATCATTGCCCCTGGCTCTAGAAAAGGCTAAAAATTCCGCTGTGACCTGGGCACAAACCACGTGGCGGCCATAATCCATTGGCCCCGTTTGGCAATAACCATTGCGATAAAACCCCGTTAACGGCGATTTGCAACAGCAATTGAGATCGCCCCCTAACACGTTTTTGTCAGTAGAATCCTGCGGAAGAACAGCCATAATTAACGCAAAATGAGAATGAAATTCATTAATCTTCACATCGAGGGCATAGTAAGCCTGCCGCCTAAACGATTAAAATGGGAAGCCTGTTGCGGTTGTAACTGAACGAACATTTCCCGTAAATCCTAGCGATGCTTAACCCAAACTTAGCAGAGATTGAACTCTCTCAAGACGATTATCAACGGTATGCCCGTCACATTATTCTGCCAGAAGTGGGATTGGATGGGCAAAAGCGCATTAAGGCGGCCAGCGTCCTCTGCATTGGCACGGGCGGCTTAGGATCGCCATTGTTACTGTATTTAGCAGCGGCCGGTGTGGGACGCATCGGTATTGTAGATTTCGACATTGTGGATACGTCAAATCTACAACGTCAGGTGATTCACGGGACGTCCTGGGTCGGTAAGCCCAAAATTGTCTCCGCCAAAGACCGAATTTTAGAAATTAATCCCTATTGTCAAGTTGATCTCTATGAAACGCAAATCAGTTCTAGCAATGCGTTAGAGATTATGAAACCCTACGACATCATTATCGATGGCACGGATAATTTCCCCACCCGTTACCTCACCAATGATGCCTGTGTTTTATTGAATAAGCCCAACGTTTACGGATCAATTTTCCGCTTTGAGGGTCAGGCAACGGTCTTTAACTACCAAGGGGGGCCCAACTATCGAGATTTGTATCCTGAACCGCCGCCGCCAGGGATGGTTCCTTCCTGTGCGGAAGGGGGCGTTTTAGGGGTTTTGCCGGGGATTATTGGCACCATCCAAGCCACGGAAGCCATCAAAATTATCCTCGGTGCCCCCAATACCCTCAGTGGGCGGCTGCTGTTGTTTAACGCCTGGGAGATGAAATTTCGGGAGTTACGTCTGCGCCCCAATCCCGAGCGTCCTGTCATTGAAAAACTAATTGATTACGAACAATTCTGTGGCATTCCCCAGGCAAAAGCCGCAGAAGCAGCGGAAGCGTCGGCTCTGTCGGAAATGACGGTTCTAGAGTTGAAAGCGTTAATGGAGAATCAACAACAAGATTTCATTTTGTTGGACGTCCGTAATCCCAATGAATACGATATTGCTCGCATTCCGGGGTCAGTGTTGGTTCCTCTGCCGGACATTGAAGCCGGCCATGGCATCGACAAAGTGAAGGAACTCCTAGATGGGCACGAAGGGATTTTGATTGCCCACTGCAAAATGGGGGGACGGTCTTCCAAGGCCCTCTCGCTACTCAAGGAAGCAGGAATTGAAGGGATCAACGTTAAAGGGGGAATTTCTGCCTGGAGCCAAGAGGTTGATCCCAGCGTGACCCAATATTAATCGGTTCGCGACAAGCCCCCTGATTCTTTCAATTAGCATAGAGTCAGGGGATAACCCACAAAATAGCCCTGTTCTGCTTTGTACAGTGACGGACTATGTCTCTTAATCTTCGTAAAGCCTGCATTCGTCCGCATCAGGGTTGGCTTCGCAGTAGGACTGCAACGATGACTTCGGAGAACTTTGGCTGTGCTGATGGGCGGCTTCCGCTTGTAATTCTTCAACAACATCCCAAGCTGCAGCACATTCGGGGGAAGTTGCGCCTTTCTGTCCACAAATTTTCCGAGCATCTTCCCGGGCTATCTCAATCTCGTCTTCGATAAATAACCTTTTGGGTTTATCAACAAAATCTCCCTTGTTGATAATATCGCTAGTGGAAATAATACCCAGGAGTTGATTGTTTTGGATGACCGGTGCTCGCCGGATTTTAGTCTGGGCGAAAAGGCGAGCGACATATTCAACCCCTAATTCGGGATTAACAATAACGCAAGGTTTGGTCATTAATTCATATACCCGAATTGTGTGGGGGTCGTGACCGAAAGCTGTTACTTTATAGACAATGTCTGTTTCCGTGATAATTCCAAAGGGATCGCTTTGATTACGAATATCAACAATTAATGCCCGTAATCCCTTTTCTTTCATTAACATAACCGCTTCGGCTACCGTAGCAGACCCCCGAATAGTTACAACTTCTTGGGTCATGATTTCTTGAGCTTGCATCATCATGGTACTTAATTGTTTTTCTTAAAAGGATGAAAGATTAAACGTTGAAATAAAGAAAGATTGGCTAAGCATTAGATGGAGGAATACTTAACACTGACGATAGGGGAAGGGGCACATGACCATTAACTTGGCACATGGCCATAAAATAATCGCAAATGACGCATTCTGTTTGGATAAGCCGTTTGCCTGGACATGAATCACCATTGGGTAGGTGGTTGCCAATCAATCGCTTGGCAAAGTTTCCGCAATTAGGACAGCGGACAATCATCTCGTGATTCATAATGCCTCCGTACATTCAGGATTGTAGAGGGGAATGATTGGATAAACAAACAACGTTGAATTTGGGACTTTAACGATTGATTATCCTTGTTCTTAAAAAGGCTTCTAGTCCAAATAGGGTTCTAAAATGCTGCAAAATTCTTCGTAGGTTTTAACACCAACGCTAACCTCCATTAGCTCACCATTCTTAAAAAACATAACCGCAGGGATACTTTTTACACCAAAACGTACGGCAACTGATCGATTTGTGTCCAGATCAAGTTTAAAAACCTTTACCCGATCGCCATATTGCTCCAAAAGTTTATTCATTAAAGGGGCAACTATGCGGCAGGGGCCACACCACTGAGCTGTAAAGTCAATGACCAGTGTTGAGTTCAATTTTAATAAGGAATCAAACTCTGCTTCCGTTTGAATAAAAGGGACATCACTCATCAGTCAAACCTCAAATAACCAATAATTTGGACTAAAATAATTTCAGCTACTCTTTTTGACTGTTAAAGTACAATCATGAAAAAAGCAACCGTGATTTTTCCAATGAAGGAAAATAGGGGAGCCAGACAGGTTAGGATAGATATCTAAGAATCCAAAACTGCCCTCAAGTTTAGTATGGAACTAAAGTCAGAGTACAAGCAATCTACATGGGAGCGCCTAGAGCAAGGTCGGCAGGCCAAAGCCCAACGTGGAGGTTACGCTGGATATGGCTCTCCTGCGTTTGGTCAACAGTCTGTTGATGGTGAACTGATCAACAATGATTTGGAATGCCAGATCATTGAGCTGATCCGCCGCCATCATAAGTCGGGAAAATCCTTACAGAAAATAGCCGATTGGCTAAATCAGGAAGGTTACACGACCAAACGAGGGCAGCCATGGCGCAGAATTTCCGTAAAACGGGTTTTAGACCGACTATACGGAAAACAACCAAAAGTTTCCGATGCAATTATCCATCATGGTTTGAAGGAAGAATCGCTCTTGCCTTGCCCTCAGCGGAGCAACCTTTTGGAGCCTTGAAGTCTTGATGTGCAAGCCTTGCGGTCGCTCAGCCTGTTACATCCGTCTATTGTACACAAAAAGTAACGAGTTGTCATCGAACCCCATAGGGCAGGATTTGTTAGTGCTCTAGCGCTTTGCTTTGGCCCTATGACGTTCTTTGAGTTAATCGATGCTAATTTTTTTCTTCCGCTTCGAGAACCTCTATGCTTCCCCTTGATAATCCCCTGTCCTGGAGTCCTTCTTTAATTGAAGCCATTGAACGTCAGCCATTAGTCATCTCTCCCACAGCATCGCTGATGGACCTACTGGACTTAACAAGTCAATTCCGCCATCGAGAATGCAGACTTAGTGATAGTTTTCATGAGCTAAGTTCGTATACTATTGGGCGATGTACCAGTTGTGTTTTGGTTACCGAAGGCAGTCAATTGTGTGGCATTGTGACTGAGCGAGATTTAGTCAAGTATATGGCTCAGGGCCTTGATTTTGCATCGGTTTCGGTTGCCGAGGTTATGGTTAGCCCTGTGATTACGCTACCTGAAAATGCTTTAAAAGATATTTTTGCCGCCCTATTTCTCTTCCGACGTTATCGTATTCGTCATCTTCCCATCATTGATGATCAGGGAGACGTAATCGGGGTGATCTCCCACGAAAGAATCCGTCAAGTTTTGCGCCCAGCAAATTTATTGAAGTTTCGGCGAGTTGCTGATGTAATGGCTACAGAAATCATCACTGCCTCACCACAAACGTCGGTGTTTTCCCTTGCTAAAATGATGGCGTCTTCAAAAGTCAGTTGTATTGTCATCACCCAGGAAAATTCAGACGGTGATCAGGCTCCGTTGGGGATTGTGACCGAGAGAGATATTGTGCAATTCAAAACTCTGGAAATTAACCTACAGCAGACCCCTGCTCATATAGTTATGAGCACTCCTTTATTTTGTTTAAGTCCTGAAGATTCTTTGTGGAAGGCCCATAAGGAAATGCAACGACTACGGGTAGGGCGCTTGGTGGTGAGTTGGAATTGGGGAAAAAATTTAGGATTAATAACGCAAACCAGTTTATTGCGAATTTTTGATCCCATTGAAATGTATGGCGTTATTGAGAATCTACAACAGACAATTCACGAACTAAGGATGGCCGCCGAACCAACCGGAGCAGATGGCATATTGGGGACTTCGGGTGGGTACCTAGAAATGGAAAAACAATCGAATAACCAGCAGTCATGGGGAAACAGCGAAACACATTTCGCTTACTGATGAGGTGGCGATCGCCGCTATTAGGCTTACTAATTCGGTTCAGTCAAAATAATACGGCGTTGGTGAGGGTTCTGGCGGGGACTTAGTTCCTCCATGATTTTGCGGCTTTGGCTGGGATCAAAACTACGACCAAAGTCCTTGCGGAGCTGTTGAACCCGTTGCTCCGTTTCCTCGACCTGCATGGTAATTTCTTCTAACTTCTGCAGTTGTACTCTTTGATAGGGAATCAAGCGAAACAGGGCAAAACATGACACCAGCACCAAAATGCTATTTAAACCCAACTTAAAAAAAATCTCGGCAACTAACCACTGATGCTCCGGTTTAAATTTCTGGGAGGGACGGGGACGATTTCGTTGACGGGAACGGCGGGAAGCTCGGTGTTTGATGGTTTGAGCGGTCATGGTGATGCCTT
Organism: Synechocystis sp.; assembly: GCA_035285105.1. GTDB lineage: Bacteria > Cyanobacteriota > Cyanobacteriia > Cyanobacteriales > Microcystaceae > Synechocystis. Next base: position 1,955 of record JAYKHU010000287.1, on the reverse strand, counting down.
GTTGCCTAGGAGAAAACAGGGAGAACGGCAGTCATAATGCCAGTAATATATCTCCCAAATCAATAGGACGCAAGGAACTACGCCCTATTAACCGGTGTAACTCCTCTGACAGCGGACTTATTTGTAAAGTTCCGTAGAAAGACGGAAGGCCATTAAAGCAGGCAATAACGCAATGACCAATGCAGCTAAAACTTGTGTATCGGATAATGCCATAAACGATTAACTCCTGATGAATAGGGAATTGAAAAAGAGAATTAACAACACTTTGCAATACGATGGTCAGTTTCGGAAATAACTTGTTACAAGTCTTTAAAAATCTCTATGCCAAGGTTGAGGGGTCAATGCCTAGTTCGCGCAACTTCGCAAAAGCAAGGTCTCGCTCTCGTTGAGCTTGACTCCGTTCTTGTTGAGCCTGATCCCGTTCTTGCTGTGCTTGATTTCGCTCTGCAAAAATTGCCTCCGGATCTTTAAAGGGTTCACCGTTTGGATGGAAAAGCACCAAACCGTCAGCGAACATTTCAAACCGCACGCCAAGTAAGGGGGATGTCCAGGGAAAGCTCAGGGGGGTAACTGGGTCAAAGCCCGCCTGGGGGGTAGACCGCACCAGTCCCCAAAATTCATAGGACTTCGGGTCATAAATGAACAGCTCTAGCACACCATGCTGGCGATAAAACACCTGCTTATTCAGCATTTCGGCGGCGGTGTTACTGTCGGATAAAATCTCAAAAACGACCTGGGGGGCAATGTTGTCTTCTTCCCACTGCTTGTAACTCCGGCGATCGCCATCGGGGCGGCCAAAAACCACCATGGCATCGGGGGCTTGGCAGGGGGCCGGGGGTTGAGTTACCGGGTGGGGATACCAGAGCAAATCTCCGGCCACAAAAACCGTTTGTTCCCGAAACAAATGCTTGAGATTTGCCACTAAACGGACAATCCAGCGATATTGGAGGGTGTTATCGGCCATGGGTTTGCCATCGGAGTCGGGATATAAATACGCAGTATCAAGGGGGGGGAGAGAAGTTTGAACCATGGGGCAATACCAAACGTGACCTTAATTCTAGCGAGTTTTCAATATTACCTATCGTGATCCGGTAATCCGCCTAAAATAAAGGGTTGAGCAATGTTTTTTAACCTGTCCCATGGCCCCATTATTTTTATCTCAGTTAGCACTTTCCCCTTGGTTGACCCCTAGCCACGGCATTATGGCCGCCTATCTGCTGGGCTTTGCCTGTGTTCATAGTGGTTTAGCCGCATTGCGCCCTTGGGGAGAAAGTAAAATTGGGGCGCGGGGTTACCGGGTGTTGTTTGCGCTGGTGAGTATTCCCTTGGCAACGGGATTGATTATTTATTTTTTCAACCATCGTTACGACGGCCTACAACTCTGGCAAGTCCAGGTAGTGCCGGGGATTAAGCCGTTGGTGTGGGCATTGTCGGCGCTCTCCTTTTTCTTCCTGTTTCCCGCCACCTTTAACCTCTTAGAAATCGCTGCTATCCAAAAACCTGAAATCCATCTCTACGAAACAGGGATTATTCGTATTTGCCGCCATCCCCAAATGGTGGGTCAAGTCATTTGGTGTGTGGCCCATACCCTCTGGTTGGGCACCACCTTTACCCTCATGACCAGTCTGGGCTTAATTGCCCACCACAGTTTCGCCGTTTGGCATGGCGATCGCCGTTGGTTCAAGAAATATGGAGATGCCTTTTTAAAAGTCAAAGAGCGTACGTCTGTGATTCCGTTTTTGGCAATTTTAGAGGGACGACAAACGTTGGTGTGGCAAGAATTCTTCAAACCGGCCTATGTGGGGGTGATCGGCTTTATTGCCCTGTTATGGTGGGGTCATCCCTGGTTGATGACCATGACGGCGCGGGTGTTTTGGTAACGGTCCACCAACTGAGGGCATAGGCTTGAGGCTGATCCGGCAACCTCGATGATGATTTGACCTGAATTTGATACA
>JAYKHU010000286.1:0-37990 GCA_035285105.1 Synechocystis sp. | reverse complement strand
CATTCTTTATCTACGTTAACTGCTGCAGTAACTGGGGTAAAACACTTTATCGAACCTTTTTTGCCCCCATCGGGTAACATCAATTCCTTTTGTGTTTTGCCCCTTTTTCATGTCGGTGGCTTGCTGCAATGGTGGCGATCGGCGTTAACCGAGGGTCAGTTTTGTGTGATGGATTATGCCACTGTGAAACAGACTTCTCCTGGGATGCCAGCAACGTTTATCACATCCCTTGTTCCTACCCAATTGCAATATTTTTTGGATCATCAGCCCCGGTTTTTACAACAATTTTCGGTGATCTTTTTAGGCGGTGCCCCCGCTTGGACAGAATTGCTAAACCAGGCTCGAGAATTACACATTAACCTAGCCCCAACCTATGGCATGACCGAAACTGCCGGTCAAATTGCCACACTAACCCCAACGGAATTTCTTCAAGGAAAAACAGGTGTCGGTCGTATTCTTCCCCATGCCAATGTTACCTTGAATCCCGTTAACGTTGTCTCAGCTAAGCTATCCTCAAACGATGACCGCTCAGGATTAATCTCGATCCAATCTGATTCATTATGTTTAGGCTACTATCCCCAATTGGAAACCCCTGACTGGTGGCAAACCGGTGACTTAGGATATTTAGACAATAGTTATTTAACAATTATTGGCCGTCACCAGCGACAAATTATTAGCGGTGGCGAAAATATTGATCCCCTAGCCATTGAAAATTATTTATTAGATCAAAACTTGGTTAAAGATATTGTCATTATTGGCGTTGGCGATCGCCATTGGGGGGAAATGGTAACGGCAATTTTTGTCCCCCGGGCTGATGTCAGTCAAGCTCGCCTCATCGAAACCGTGAAAAATTACCTTGCTCCCCACAAATGTCCTAAACAGTGGTTGCCAGTGTCCAAAATTCGGCGATCGCCCTTAGGAAAAATCAACTATGCGGCCCTGCAAACGTGGGCCGAAGAACAGCTAAATCCCTAGGAGTCGGCGTTGCCGATTCTGGGTTGTTCTGGGACGAAACCGCTACCAGTCAGTAAATTGGGATCGGGAACAATGCTGTAGCGGAAAGCGTATGTTACCCTGTGCTAAGTTCAAACGCTATAGTGCTGAAATTTTCTGTTGGTAGTTGAGGAAAAATGATGGTTGCAACGTCTGTCACCCCCGCGAATGCGATGACTATGCCTGCCTATGTCGATGCGAGTCAATTTGAGACGGTCAGCCGTCCCTGGGGGTCGTTTACCACCTTGGAAGAGGGCACAGGATACAAAATTAAGCGCATTGAAGTCAATCCCGGTCATCGCCTCAGCCTACAGATGCACCATCATCGCAGTGAGCATTGGATCGTGGTATCAGGCACCGCGAGAATTGTGTGCGGCGAAAAAGAAGAATTACTGGAAGCCAATCAATCCACCTATGTGCCCCAATGCACCCCCCACCGTCTCGAAAACCCTGGGGTGATCAAACTAATCTTGATTGAAGTGCAAAACGGAGAATATTTAGGGGAAGATGACATCATTCGCTTTCAGGATGACTACGCCCGCCAATAATCTGCGCTCCTCGGCTGATAGGATGGGCAAAGAGCAACCTGTTCAAGTCTTTGGTAATCTATGCTGCAACTCACCCCCAGTGCCGCCGAAGAGATTAAGCGTCTTCAACGCAGTCGTCAACTGACCCATCATCACTTTCGCTTAGGGGTGAAGGCCGGGGGCTGTGCCGGTTGGTTCTACCATCTGGATTTTGTGACCGACATTGAAGATACAGATTTGGAATATGAAAGCCAAGGTGTCACGGTGTTAGTCGATGGCCCCAGTGCCGTTTATTTGAACCATTTGAAACTCGATTACGCAGAAGACCTGATGGGGGGAGGGTTTCGCTTCACCAATCCCAATGCGGCCCAGGTCTGTAGCTGTAGTTTGTCCTTTGCCCCTAAATTGGAACAGGGTTTGTAACGGTCACTCAGGTCGGCTCAGTGGTGCAAATTTAGTGAAGGGGAAGGTGGTCAGAAAGTATGCTTTTACTATGCTTGGCGTTGACGACGTTATCGTTAATGATTTGGGTTTTCCTGTTGTTGGCCTGGGGCGGCTTTTGGCGTTGTAATCAGTTTTTGCCCCATCAATCAACGGATTTGCCCGCCTATCCTGCCATTACGGTCATTGTGCCGGCTCGGGATGAAGCTGACGTTCTTGATCGTAGTTTGTCCAGTTTGTTGCAACAGGATTATCCGGGGAAATTGCGGGTGATTTTGGTGGACGATCAGAGTTCCGATGGCACAGGACAGGTTGCCCAGGCGATCGCCGCTCAGTTGGGACAGGCGGAACGCTTAACCGTGATTACCGGGCAACCGCTACCGGGGGGATGGTCGGGAAAATTGTGGGCGGTGGAGCAGGGTTGGCGACATATTCAACAGGGGGAGGCGACCTCGGATTACGTCTTGTTAACCGATGCGGATATTGCCCATGGGGATCAAACCTTAAAGCAGTTGGTACAGAAGGCAGAAACGGAAAACTTGGCCCTGGTGTCGTTGATGGTGATGTTGCGCTGTGAGAGTGGTTGGGAAAAATTTTTGATTCCGGCCTTTATTTTCTTTTTCCAAAAACTCTATCCCTTTCCCTGGGTCAATAATCCCGCTCGAAAAATTGCCGCTGCCGCTGGGGGGTGTATTCTCATTCGACGCCAGGCCTTAACGGCGATCGGGGGCATTGCAGCATTAAAAGAAGCATTAATTGACGATTGTACGTTGGCCCAAAAGGTGAAGGCGTTGAACGTGCCCATTTGGTTAGGACTGAGTCGGGATAATTGGAGTTTGCGCCCCTACGATCGCCTGGAAACCATTTGGGATATGGTGGCCCGCACCGCCTATACCCAATTAAATTACAATCCCTTGCTCTTAGTGGGGACGCTGGTGGGCATGGGGGTGGTGTATTTTATAGCCCCCCTAGCAGTGCTGCTGGGTCTGGTTCTGGGTAATCCCTACCTACTGGGGATGGGGGCCCTAACCTGGGGCTTAATGGCGATCGCCTACGGACCGACCCTCAACCTCTACGGGCGATCGCCGTTGTGGGGCTTGGCATTGCCGGTGATTGCCCTGTTGTATAACCTGATGACATTGGACTCTGCCTGGCGTCATTGGCGGGGCCAAGGGGGCGGCTGGAAAGGTCGTGTCTACCCCCAGGTGAGTGACTGACGTATGTTGGGTAAATAGCTGCCCTAAATAACCTCTATGAAACCGCAATTTGCCACCGTTGAAGCCTGGGAACAAGCTGACTGTTTGATGCAACCGGCTTTAATTCGCACCATCGATCAACTCCGTCAGGCCTTGGAAACGATTCCCTGGCGCAGTCGTTATGAAGAAGTCCAAGATCCCATTCCCGGCCATCAACTCATTTTAGAAAACGGCGATCGCCTTTATCGGGTTAATATTTGGGATCTTTGTTTTCAGATTTGTTTTGCTAATTACAATCCCCGTCCCTTTGTGGATAACTTACCGGACAATCAAGACGAATTATGGGTGGAAATTGATCAGACCCTGTTTAATGAGGAAAATGTTGATTGGACCGCCCTCGATCACAAAGCCCAAGCCTGTATTCAAACCATGATTGCCGCTTTACCCCCTGTCAATGATGCCGAGTAATGTGTTGCCAACGTAGACGCTACCTTTAACAATGGATTGAAAACGCTTAGAAGAAGTGTTGATTTGACTCCTGCTGGGTATCGCTAATAAATTCAACCACTTGGGCTTCATACTTGCGGAGTTGATCATCCACCCAGCTTCGATCCTCACTGTTTGCATAGATATGAACTAAAGGTTCCCCTGCGTCGGGTAGAATGAGTACCCAGTTATCTCCGTTGGGGAAAATAATTTTGACTCCATCGATGAGTTCAATATGTTGATCACGGTGGATTTCGACGAGATGGCGCATTAATGCCCCTTTCATTTTCCAGGAGCAGCGGACAGTGCAGGAATTGTGATAGATGCGGGGCAATTGTGAGCGAATTTGACCCAGGGTTAGCTGTTGTAAGGTCAGCATTTCCAGCATTTTGGCGATGCAAAACATGGCGTCAAAGCCGGGATGGAGTCGGGGAAAAATAAAGCCCGTTTCGCCACTGCCCCCCAGGACAACATTATGGTTAGATTGGGCCGCCGCCATTAACGCTGTGGGATTGGCTTTAGTCCGAATCACTTTACCGCCATGGCGACGGGCAAGGTATTCCACTGCACTGGAGGCTTGCACTGGCACCACCACAGTGCTTCTGGGATAGGCGGTTAAAATCATTTGCACCATGAGGGCGGTGAGGAGTTCTCCCCGAATGGGCAAGCCGGATTCATCGACTAAAATGAGTTGTTCTCCATTGGCGGAAACTTGAACCCCGAGGCTAGCTTCCAGAGCAACCACCACTTGCCCCAGTTGACTTAACAGGGCCTCCCGTTCGTCATTGGACACGGCGGTTTGGCGGAGGCTGGCGTTCAATACCACGGCGTCACAGCCGAATTTAGCCAGGAGGAGGGGCAAAATAGCCCCGGAAACACCATAAGCATAATCAATGACAATTTTTGCGCCCCCATTGTTCAAAATCTCCATATTGAGGAGCGTTTCAAAGGTATAGCGGTAGGTTTCAAGGACTTGGGCCGGATAGGACATTTCACCGATTTGGGGAATGCTCACCCGGCGGAGGTCTTCTTTGAAATAGGCCCCTTCAATTTTCTTCTCGGTTTTTTTGGAAATATTGATCCCTTGACTGTCCAAAAATTCAATCAATAAATAATCCGGGCGATCGGGGTGGATACGAACATGAATGCCGCCAGCAACTTTTAATTTGGGGGTCATGGTGCGGGCAATGGGGATGGCGGTGGCTTCCAGGTTTTGAATGTTGACGCCGACGGACATTAATCCGGCAATCAAAGACCGGGTCACCATCCGGGAAACGTTGCGTTGATCCCGGGATACCACAATTTCAGCACCGGGTTTGAGGGAAGATCCATAGGCGGCCCCGAGTTTGACGGCAAATTCTGGGGTCATGTCGATGTTGACAATGCCAGAAACTCCCCGTTGGCCAAATAGGTTACGGTGACCGGTGCTGCCCCAAATGAGGTTGATATTGAGAATGGCGCCGGGTTCCACCCGTTTACTGGGCCAAACTTTAACGTTGGGATTGATTTGGGCTTCTTCCCCAATGATGGAGAGGGGACCAATGACCGCCCCTTCTAACACCTGCACCCGCCGTTCAATGCGACAGCCCCGACCGATCACACAGGCGGCTAAATAGGCTTCATCGCCGATCAACACCCCATTCCAGACGATCGCCCGTTTGAGTTCGGCCCCGGCACCGATGGTAACGTTGTGGCCAATAATCGTTCCGGGTTCCAGGCGAGTTCCGGCCCCGATGTTGCAGTTATCCCCGATCGCCAGGGGAGGGGAGAGAATCGCGGTGGGATCGATGGTGGTATTTTCCCCAATCCAGATACCTTCGGTTTCCGGTGAGTGTTTAAATTCTAACGCCACCCGTTGTTCTAGGGCATGGTATTGGGCTTCCCGGTACGCATCTAAGTTGCCCACATCGCACCAATAGCCGGTGGCGACGTAGCCATACATCGGCTCGTTTTTTTGCAACAACAGGGGAAATAAATCCTTGGAAAAGTCACTCTCTTCCTTGGGGGGTAAATAATCTAAGACTTCGGGTTCCAGAATATAAGTACCAGTGTTGACGGTGTCGGAGAAGACTTCGCTGGTGGAGGGTTTCTCTAAAAACCGTTGAATACGTTGATCATCGTCGGTAATTACCACCCCAAATTCCAAGGGGTTGGGCACTCGGGTCAGCACAATCGTTGCTTTGGATTTTTTTTGCTTATGGAAGGCGATCGCCGCGCTCAGGTCAAAATCGGTAATGCTATCGCCACTAATCACCAAAAAGGTGTCATCCAGTAACTCTTCGATATTTTTGACACACCCCGCCGTCCCCAGGGGATGTTCATCCTCCACAGCATAGGTCATTTGGACACCCAGTTCGCTTCCGTCCAGGAAATAGTCCCGCATGGCATCGGGGAGGTAATGCAGAGTCGCAACAATCTCTGTAATGTTATGACGTCTTAGCAAATGGATAATATGGGCGGCGATCGGCTGATTAACGATGGGCACCATCGGTTTGGGCAAATCGCAAGTCAGGGGTCGTAATCGGGTACCGGCCCCACCGGCCATCAACACGGCTCGCATTTTTCTACCTCGTTTACACGCGGATTATCTGGTTTCCGTTCCCATCTTAGGCGATCCCCCCTTGCCTGAAATCCTGAAATCGTTATAAACACGCACAATTACGGTGGGGAGGGGATGAGTCTTTCCACTTGGGTTTGGGCAATGGCTTCGAGCACGTTCACCACATCCCCCCCAATTCGACAACTTTTGAGTTGATGGGCGAGGGCACTTTTGCCCTGTTGAATTAACCGGGCTTCGATGGCTGGAGAAAGGCTAAAGGGTTGGTCTAACGGATCCAAAATCGGGTCAAACGCTAAGCCTAAATCAATGGCGATCGCCTGGGTTAATCCTAAGCGTTGGTAATGGGGCGATCGGACAATACTAATAATCAGGTCTCGTAACTGTTCCCGGGGGGGGACTTGGCCAAGAATATGCAACCCATCCCGAATTTGTGCCTCTTTAAGTTCGCATAAGTAACTATCGGCAACGGTCAGTAAAGGATTGAGATCGTTTACATCCGGTAATCCGATTCCTAAATCCTGGTGCAACTGGCTGGTTTGAAATAATTGCCCCAGGCGATCGCCAATGGTCCTTAAACGGCTTGGATCGAGGGTTTGGGCTTCGTAATATTCATCAATTAATGCCTCTAGTTTTTCCAAATCGCCATATAATTCTGCCCGGGTTAAAGGAGGAGTTAAATGATCAATAATGCAGGCATGGGCGCGGCGTTTGGCTTGGGTGCCTTCCCCCGGATCATTGACAATAAAGGGGTAAAAATGGGGTAACGGTGCCAAGGCAATTTCAGGATAACAATCGTGGGATAAGGCCACACTTTTACCGGGCAACCATTCCAAGTTGCCGTGTTTGCCTAAATGGATAACAGCATGGGCTTGAAACGCCGTTTGAATCCATAAATAAAAGGCTAAATAATGGAGGGTTGGTTCTAAATCCGGCGCATGGTAATTCAAACTGGGATCGCGGTCATAACCCCGGGACGGTTGAATACCGACGAAAATATTGCCCCATTGAATCCCACTCACCGGCAAAAATTCCGGTAAATGATCCCACTGTTCCCGCTCCTGCCATCGCTCTCCCATGGCCCGTTGAATGTCGGGGGATAACTGCTGGAAAAAATCCCACACTTTTTGGGTCGCAATCTGCTGATTAATCCTGCGATCGCCAAAGAGTTCCCTATCGTTGGTGATTCCCGACGTTAACTGCTGGATGAGGGCTTGGGTGCTGTCAGGAATGTCTGTGATGTCATAACCCTCTAACTGTAAGGCCTGTAAAATCCGTAAACAACTAGCAAGGGTATCTAACCCCACCCCATTGGCTAGCCTGCCGTCTTTATTGGGATAATTGGCTAAAATCAGGGCAATTTTACGGTTTTCAGCCGGTGTTTGGGCACAGCGGATCAGATTGTGGGTTAACTCGGCCACCCAGGCGATCCGGTTCGGGTCTGGCTCGTAGATCACCACTTCCGTTTCCAGTTGGGGATGGCGAGCTTGGACTGCTTTAAAGGACACGGCCCTTGTAATAATCCGTCCATCCACCTCCGGTAGGGCCACATTCATGGCTAAATCCCTGGGATTGAGTCCCCGCAGGCTCTCTTGCCACTGCTCCCGACTGCCGCCGCTCAAAATGACTTGCAACACAGGCACATTTAAGCTTTGCCACAGCGGAATGGTTTCAGTACTACCCGCTTCCCGCTGTAATTTCGCCAGGGAAAAACTGGTGGTGTTTAAAATAGCTCCCAAAGGCTGCTCTAAATTTTCTAAAAGAGCGACTATTTCCGCTTGAACGTCAGGTTCCCGCAAAGACGATACATAAAGGGCGATCGGTGTTAACCCCCGTTCTTTTAACGCCGCACAGAGGGCATCAATGGGGGCCGTATTTCCCGCCAAATAATGGGAACGGTAGAAAAGGATGGCAACGGTGGCCGAGATTGTTTGCTGCAAAAGACTCCTTGAGATTTGATCACCATCATCCCGGTTAACGATGATAGCCAACTGCCATTAGCTACGCTATCTTTTCTGAAAACGTAGCCATTAAGGAGAGAAACTAGGCCCCCACCGCCTCCTTAGCCGCATACATCACCTCTAAAGTGATTTCCGATAACCCCCGTTCCCGGGCAAATTTTTCGGTGTTGCGCTTGACCTTGCCCCGTACGAAGCCAGGCACTTTGTTGAGTTCGGTTTGGGCGTTGGGATGCCAACCCAGGTCGGAATCGCTGGAAATTCCCTTTGTAATCACTTCTTTGGTGTCGTGACCCCCAAAAATTTCCAACAAATGATCTTCCATGCCCAGGGTGAAGGAATTGTAAACTAAGTCTGCAATTTGATTGGTGCCTTCGTAGCCTAAAAAGGGCTTATAGCCCAAGGGGAAGTTTTGAATGTGAATGGGGGCCGCAATGACACCACAGGGAATATCCAACCGTTTGCCCACGTGGCGTTCCATTTGGGTGCCAAAAATAGCAGCGGGTTCAAGGCGGGCAATGGCATCGGCGATCGCCCCGTTATCTTCGCTGATCAGAATTTCGTCGCAGTATTCCGCCACTTCGGCTTTAAACCACTCCGCATCATATTGGCAGTAAGTGCCCGCTAACACCACATGGATCCCCATCTCCCGGGCCAAAATTTTGGTCATGGCCGCAGCATGGGTATTGTCCCCAAAGACCACAGCTTTTTTGCCAGTCAAATTTTGACAATCAATGGAACGGGAAAACCAGGCCGCTTGGGAGACATAGCGGGTTTGTTGTTGAATGAGGGCCTCGTAATCGGCATCATGGCCCTGCTCATTTAACACCTGCTGAATTTTACGGATACACCGGGCCGTTTCCACCACACCCATGGGGGTAATGTCCACAAAGGGCATGGCAAAGGCTTCAGCGAGATACTCCGCCGTCAGTCGCCCAACTTCCCGGTAGGGACAGAGGTTAAACCACGCTTGGGGCAGTTTAGACAAATCCTGAACAGACGCTTTTTCTGGGATCACGGCGTTAACCTGAATACCCAAATCCGCCATCAGACGTTTGAGTTCGGTGCAATCGTGTTGATTGTGGAAGCCTAAGGTGGTGAAGCCAATGAGGTTAACGGAGGGTTGGCTTGTTTTTTCCGTGGATAAGTTGCCCTGCTTCCGCGCTTTTTCTAAATAAAACTGGACAATCTGCTTGAGGGTCCGATCGCCAGCTTGTAATTCGTTGTAGCGGTAGTGGTTAACGTCGGCTAACATCACGTCCCCCGTTGCATCCATCTGGGCGCGGCTAACAAAATTCTGCAGATCTTCTTGGAGGATGCTGGACGTACAGGTGGGGGTCAAGACAATTAAGTCAGGGCTTTCTTCTTGATCTTTACGGACAATATTATCGACAACTTTTTCCTGGGAGCCTCGGGAGAGGACTTGGCGATCGACCACGCTGGCCGTGACCGGGGTAAAGTTTTGCTCCCGTTCTAACATGGAGCGCATGACATTAAAGTAATCATCCCCCAACGGCGCGTGCATGATGGCATGGACATTTTTAAACGAACTAGCAATGCGTAGGGTGCCAATGTGAGCGGGGCCAGCATACATCCAATAAGCCAATTTCATTGTTAAGCACTTCCTGGGAGATAATTCCTTCAAATTGTCGGTAAAAGCCCCAACCCTGTCGAGGGGGAACTTTACATTTCCCCTATCCCCTATAAAATGCTAAACCCTAGATTTGTTAAGGCTTTCAGCAACGGCGATCGCCCCATCCTCGTTATGACACTCCATACAATTCTTAATCGAATGTAACGGTGTTGGCATAACGGTCAGAAATGTTTCCCTTGATAGTCGGGGTAACCGTTGAGTTAAATTTTCCTTTTTGGTTTTCAGTCGTTAAGCTGATAAAGGAGTCTGTCACTACAGTGTGGCCTGGTTGTTTGTTGGATTGTAACGCCCATGTCTATTCCCCCTGAGTCCCTTGTTACGGTGGCCCACTACCTCGAAGACCATGATGAAGGGCAGCGGATTAAAAAGTTGTTATTTTGTTTGTGCAAAAAATATTGGGAAAATGACCCCAATGTGCTGAACAGCCATACCACCGAAACACTTTTGGCGGAGTTGGTGCAGGTCAAGCCCAGCATCGAACAACTCACATTTTCCATGTACAAACTGGTGAAGACGTTAAATCGTCCCAAGGTGTATGCGGCGGTGGCCAAAACCATTTTGGACCAGCTTGGGCCAGTGTACACCTCCCACAGTGATGCCGCGTTTGCCATGGCGGAAGGGGCCATTGACGTGCCGTTAACCGAACAGGATACCCAGTTGGAAGCCCCCCAGCACAATAGCTCAGCGACCCCGGTTCAGACGTCCCCCCCCTCCCTATCGCTAGATACCACGCAAACCGCCGATCCCCAACAGTTAGCAGAACGCATCGCCCACACATTAAGTCAACACAGGGAACAAGTCCGTATTCAGAAATTGATTTTTGCTGTCGCCCGGGGCTATTGGGAAAATAGCATGGCAGTGATTGAACAAGTGGGACTCGCCAATTTAATTCTTGAACTCCGGCAACGGTATCCCAGTTCCTGGGAGTTGCAGTCTGGCTTTGAGCAAATTGTGAATAACATCAACAAAGCCACCCTCTACTTGGCGATCGCCCAATTGATCCTGAAGCAGATGGAGCCGTTATATGACAATGCAGACGCCATGGCCCTGGCCGACTCCGATGAACCCCAAACCGCCTTAAATACCCAAATGGTCAAATCCGAACCGGCAATGGCGATCGCCAGACAACCCCAGGGACGAGACCATCTCCAAACCTCCATTGTGAATTTCCCCGCCATTCCTGTCCCGCCGCTGCCCCCACTCCTGAACGACACTCCCTCCAGAAAACCCCGTCAAACAGATCCCATCGTCACCGTATTAGGGGCGGCCGTCCCCTCCCCGCCGATCGCCGTTCCCTCCCAGCCCAAGTCCTATAATTTGTTCGATATGCGTGCCGAAATCATGCAATACACAAACCCATTAAGGGCGAAGGTGTTGCTATTTTCCGTCCTCTTTCAAAGTTGGGATCAAAATGGTCAAGACTGGGGCATGATCCGGAGTTATGGGCTAGATGATTTAGTGGAGCAGCTAATCCTAAGTCAAATACGCCCTAATGATCTTGAGATGAGACTCAATGCCCAAGCCAATCAAATGGCGGAGCAAGAGGCATATCAACAAACGGCCCAAACCCTGATTAAAATCATCAAACCCTTGCTATGACCCAGGGGAAATTCCCCTCTGTGTCGGTTTCGGTTACCCCATCGGGAATAATTGAAAGGATGTGTTTTTATTTCCCCAGCGAGTCAATTTATGGAAGCCAAGGAATTAATCCAGCGCTATCACAGGGGTGAAACCCTCTTCACAGGGCTAAAATTACCGGGGATTAATCTTTCTGCGGCGGATCTAATCGGTATTATCCTGAATGAAGCCGATTTGCGGGGCGCGAATTTTCTGTTTGCCTATTTGAATCGGGCAAACTTAAGCCAAGCCAATTTGGTGGGGGCCAATCTCAGCGGTGCCAGCCTCAACCAAGCGGACTTATCAGCGGCAGACCTGCGTAGTGCCAATCTCCATGGGGCGCTGATGCAGGGGGGCATTTTGCGAGACAGTGATATCACCTTAGCCACCATCCAAGACGCTAACCTGATTGGGGCGGATTTGCGGGGGGCTGACCTCAGCGGTGCCACCCTCACTGGTGCCTGCCTACGGGGGGCGAATATGCGTCAGGAAAAGAAAAGTTATTACACCAACCTCCAAGCGGCCATCCTCAGTCGGGCCGATCTCCAGGGGGCCAATATGAAGGGCGTCGATTTGAGTCGGGCGGATCTGAGCAATGCCAATCTCAAGGAAGCCAATTTGCGGGATGCGGATCTACGCAAAGCAGATTTAACGAATGCCAATCTGAAGGGGGCGCTATTAACCGACGCCAATCTTTCCGGGGCACGGTTGGTGGGGGCAAACCTGCAAAATGCCAACTTAATGCGGGCCCAAATTCCCCAGGCGGAGATGATGGGCGTGAATTGTCAGGGGGCAATTATGACCCATGTGTGTTTAAATCGCAGCAATTTAAGCGGATCTAACCTGAGCATGACACGGATGAATAGTGCGGATTTAAGTCGGGCCAATTTAAGCGGGGTTAACTTCCGAGAAACTGAATTAATTGAAGCCTTTTTGGCCCGCTCTAATTTAATGGATGCTAATTTTACCAATGCCAATTTAGTCCGGGCCGATTTAATGAGTGCCAATATGGTCGGGGCCAATTTCCAAGGGGCCATTATGCCTGACGGTCAAGTTCATGGGAGATAGTAAAACGCAATCAGCATGGTCGTTATCAAGAGTCCCCTGCGATATCCTGGCGGTAAATCCAAAGCAATTTCCCAAATTATGCCGCAAATTCCCCCTGATTTCAAGGAATATCGTGAACCCTTTGTGGGGGGCGGATCAGTCTTTTTTGCCATTAAACAATTATGGGGGGAACAGGTCGAAACCTATTGGCTCAATGATTTGAATTATGATTTATATTGCTTCTGGCTAACTGCCCAAAACGATATTAAAAAATTAGTTGATCGCATTAGTGAAATTAAGCAAACTCAGTTAGATGGGCGTGTTTTATTTGCCGAATTAACCCAAGACAACTTGACGCTAAATGAGTTTGAGCGGGCGGTACGGTTCTTTTTGTTAAATCGCATTACCTTTTCCGGTACCGTCGAGTCTGGTGGTTATTCCCAACAGGCCTTTGAAAAACGGTTTACCCCCTCGTCCATTCAACGACTTTACGCTATCGGTCAAATATTATGTGACGTGAAAATCACTAACCTTGACTACGACGCTGTCATTCAGCCCCCGGGCGAAAAGGTTTTTATTTTCCTCGATCCCCCCTACTGGAGTGCTACAAAATCCAAGCTTTATGGCAAAAAAGGCAATTTACATACTAACTTTGACCACGATAGATTTGCCCAGACCATGAAACAATGTCCCCATCGGTGGTTGATTACCTATGATGACTCCCCCAAAATTCGGGACCTATTTCATTTTGCCCAGATTGTGGAATGGGATTTGCAATATGGAATGAACAACTATAGACAGGGTAAGGCTGCCAAGGGAAAAGAATTAATGATTAAAAATTATTGATGACCTTTAGACCCATCAACGGTTCATCACTCAGTCTTTGATAAAAATCACAGACAGGTTATTGGCGGGCATAGCAATCACCGCGAGAGGCGATAGGCTCCGTTCCTGGGCCGCAGCAGTGACGGTTTCGAGGTTCCGTAACCCCCAGGCAGGATTACGGGCTTTTAGGGATTGATCAAAGGCTTCGTTGCTGGGGGCCGTTTCCACAATGTCCTGGCGGTAGGGGCCATACAAATATAAAATTCCTGCTTTCGGTAAAATCCGTTTCGCTCCTTCCAAGAGTGCTAGGCCCGCTGTCCACGGGGAAATGTGAATCATGTTGATGGCCACGATCGCCGTTATGGGGTCAGGGAGGAATTGTTTTTCCACCGCCCAGGGAACATCGGTCACATTTAAGTTAAGGGGGGGCTGTAAATTCTCCAGGGGCTGATAATCCTGCCAGGCGGCAATACTGTCTCGACAAACGGGATCGGGGTCGGAGGGAAGCCACCACCGGGGGGCAAATAACGGCGCAAAAAACTGGGCATGTTCCCCCGTACCACTGGCCACTTCTAAAATACTCCCTTGGGCAGGTAAATATTGCTGTAAGACGGCGGCGATCGCCTCTCGATTACGTTGGGTGGCGGGGGCAAATTGACGGCGATCGGTCATAGGGGATACAGGCAGGTTAACGAGGCAAAATTTTCTTAACGCCACTGTAGCGGTTTGGGGTTGCCCTCGGCAAAACTGGATCAACTCTGTTTAGTTCCCCCCTAACAGAATGTGCTTAATCGTAATAATCATTACTCGCAACATTGCCGATCACCCCTTCGTCCTGGTTAATGCAACTGGCATTTTTGGCATAATTACAAACCCGTGCCCATAACCGCGCCCGAGTACCACTGGGGCCAGCGGAAAAAATGACTTTCGACCCATTTTCGATGGTGACACCACACACGGGACAGGTTTCAACGGGAAAGTTATTCATAGGTATTTATTCCTAGGGAAGTCAGTTAACGGCAAGATTACGGGGTTTTCGCCCACAGAACCGTCACCAATGTTACGTTTTTTTAAAAAAATAAAAATTTGATTGACAAAAAAACCACCCTCTGAAAAAGGTGGTTCTCCGTCGAGGTCATCTAAAGCGAGTCAAACAGCGGTCCCTTACCAATTCGCATTCCGCCAACTGCGATTACGGGGATTAGATTGGTTAACGTCCCGCAACTGATCGGCATCCAGGTAAAGGGGAGATTGCAACATCAAGGTGAGGTCACGACTCGACACTGTCATCACTTCCTCCGTGCCGCCCCCAATAATTCCCGCGGTGGGTAACCCCCAACCGGCCAAGGCCCCGGCAGCGGCTCCCCCTAACACTTCCAAAGCATCAATGCGGCGATCGCCGGTGGTCCCTGCAATAACGGTGGCCGTACCGGCCCCGGCTAAGGTGCCCGTAATCACATCCGAAGCACTGGCCCGACGGTTCCGCTGTTCAAAGCCCACTAATTCTCGGGATTGGGCATTGATGGCTAAAAACTGACCATTGCTTAAAATTAACTGTTGGGCCACAAACTGCACCCCGGCCCCATTGGCCACCGGACGGAATTGACCGACGATTTCACTGCCGGCGGGAACGGCGATCGCCCCATTGGCTTGGCGGAGGGGGGTCGTAGTACGCAGGGTCAGGGATTTATTTTCGCCTTTTTTAATGGTGAACGGTTTACCCTGATCAAGGGTCACCGGAATTAAGGTTTCCGCCGGAACTTCCCAACGGTTGTCGTTATATTGTTGGCTGAGGCGATAGTCAGAACGGGGCGCGTAGGGATAGGGATTGTTGGAGTAGGTCACCGCCGGCCGCGCAGGGGGGGATACACGCTGATAGCGGGGCTTTGCCTCCACCGCACCGACGAAAGGCGTGAGCAATCCCCCCACTAACAAAGCTAGCGTTAACACGGCCGTAGATTGACGGGGGCGAAACGTATCCAGGGTAAAATTGTTAAACATTGCCAATATCCTCACCTAAATTAGTGCTGAATGATGGAGAAACCCTGTCCTCCATTGATTTCAGCATAGGCAGTCCCAAAGAGAATGTCAGTCCCCATTAACATGGAAATTCGGGACATTCAGCGGGGGGAAAATGGAAAAAAAGGGAAGCCTCATCCCAGGTCAGGGAGGTAATCGCCAGGCCGGGATACACCGCTGATCGCCAGGCTGGATGGCGTAAAACCTTACAACCGTCGGACGTGCGGACAAAAGGAAGACCTAAACAATGATGCACAGTGGCGACCAAATCAATATGGGTGGGGCCGGTTGGGGAACAGAGGGGTTTGCCATCCCGGGGAGAAATAATGGCTAACTGGTGGGATGGCAGTAATTCCCGTTGGCGTAGGCGATCGCCCCAGGTTAAAAACCGTTGCAGTAAGCGATCTTTTTCCTCACGTTGGGGGAGACCGTCCTGATCGAGGGGCACCTGGGACTGGAGCAAGCAAATGGCGATCGCCTGGGGCGGCCCTGGCCAATCCGGTAAAATATCGGGCCAATGATCAACGATAAAAGGGGTTGGGCGAGCGAGATAGCATTGCATGGGGGAATCGATAGACGGATATAACGAGGCGAATATGGTAGGATTTTCGGGAGTCAAATCGCGTATTTTCTTCACAGCCCTATGGATGACCTTTGGTTTCGACCGTTGGTGTGGTTAGATTATCGTCTCGCCGTCATTTTCGCTGTCATCATGCCCCTGATTTTGTTGGGCTGGTCATTATTTCAGCAAGTCGATGCCATCAATCGCCTCATGATCATCTACTGGCGGGTGGCAAGTTTGTTAATGATCACGGTTTACATTATGATTCCCAGTTGGTCGCTGGGCTACCTAACCGGTTTTGTTGCCCGTTGCCTGATCCCCATTAGCCTGTGGTTTTGGGTGGATCTCAACGATGAAATTAAGGATTTACCGCCGTCCCCCCTCCGGTTTTTCACCACCACCTGGCGTTGGGCCGTGACCCTCTATTGCAGCGTCGGCATTTTAGCGAGTATTCCTTTTCTGTCCTGTGGGTTTTCGGCAGATTCTGTTAATAACAGCTTTTGCCAAGTTTGGTTACAGCCCCCCTGGCGTTACAAAGAATTATTCCATGCCAACACGAACCCAGGCTTTTTAGGGTTTCTAGGGATTGTGGGTTTAGTCATTTATGTCCTCTATTTCCTCTCATTTTTAATGTTTCGCCTGGGTAAGCAAGGGCGATCAGCGTTAGACCATTAGCCTGTTTTCATGCCTAATTTCCAGGGTTCCCAGAGATATAACAGGTCAGGACGATGACACGGTTTCCAAGAAAGCTGGCGTGAGGGGAATCTGACTAAAGTAGCGTTTTTGAAACGCTTCTTCGGCGATCAAGGCTTGCAGGGAATTGAGGGTTGCCTGTAAGGAATGGGGATCGGTGGTTGGGGTCAAAGGGGACTCGTTAACCAAGGTCACAATTTGCCGTGCCAGTAAATCACTAAAGCCGCAGTGTTTTTGCAATAAAGTTGGCGTAAACGGTTGCGGTTGTTGTTGGCATTGTTGCCAGAGGGTTTGTATTTTTTCTACGGTTCTGGAAATCGGTGCCGGGGTGAAATCATAATCCAACACTAACGGCTCCTGGGCGGCGATCGCCTGGTGATAGGCGTGGGCTAATTCCGTCCAACTCACGGGGCAAGTTCTGACCGGGTAGCCTGTTGTTAAGGGAGAGCGTTGACTAGGGGGTAAAGAACGGCGATCGATAATTTCCGGTAACCCGGGACGGAGGGGAGCTTGGGACGGTCGGCTGACCTGAAAATCAATTAAACGCACTTCATACCTACGGGAATAAGTATTGAAATCTAGCTCCACCACCACATCACAGTCTTGGTCGGCGGGTAATTCATCGGGATGGTGTCCCCACCAAACCCCTGGAAACCCTGAAGGATTCGTGGAATCTGCAATGGTAAATTTACTTTGCAGATAGGAAACCTTATTCCCCGATTTATCTTTAATATTGAAAAAACTGGTTTGGCTAAACCGGACAGTTTCAATTAATAATTTGGGGACGGGATTGCCCATACCATAGGGTTCCAGTAAACTTAATTCCCGAAAGAGCCCCTGGCCTAAATCCGCCACCGTTACCACTAAATCCACGGGTAAAACGGGATCTAGGCTGATCTGGGTACTGTAATGTTGCCAAAATTGTTGGTTAATCGCTTCCTTAAATAAGGGTAATTTGTCCACCGGTAAACTTAATCCGGCCGCAAAGGGATGACCCCCAAATCCCACCACTAAGTGCTGCTGACTTTTGAGCAATTCATACAGGTCAATATTGGCCACTGAACGGGCCGAACCCCGGGCCATGTCCCCGTCCTGAGTATTGAGCAACACCACCGGGCGACCGTACTCCTGGGCGATCTGACTGGCGGCTAACCCTAACACCCCCGGGGGCCATTGGGGGTCCGCAAGGATAATCACCCCCGTGGTGGACACATCCACCTCCCCTAACCGTTTTTGAATATCGGCAATGACGGTTTTTTGTAACCCCTTACGCCGGGCATTGAGGGTTTCCGTTTCCGTTACCAGGCGATCGCAAATGTCCGCATCACGGCTGGTCAATAATTCCACCCCGAAACTGGCATCCCCTTTGATACGACTGATAGCGTTAATCCGTGGCCCGATGCCAAAGCCAATATCCGTGGGACGATCGCCATTGCGGTTACAGCAATCTAGCAATTTTTGTACGCCGGGGCGGGTAGCAGTGGCAGGATTTTTTTGTTTTTTGAGTTGTTCAATGCCCTTTTGGGCTAAGTAGCGACAATCCCCGGTGAGTTGGACTAAATCCGCAATTAACCCGATCGCCACTAAGTCCAATAACTGTTCCAGGGGCTGTTGGGGAAGATTGGGCAGGGTTAAATACAGCGCCTCGACCAATTTAAACGCCACCGCCACCCCGGACAGGTGATAAAGGGGATGGCTTTCTGCAAAATAGCGGGGATTAATGATGGCGATGACATTGGGGCGATCATCCGGTAGGGTGTGGTGATCGGTGACTATCACATCCATCCCTAACTGATTGGCATAGTCAATTTCCGCGAGGTTGGTACTGCCGGTGTCACAGGTGACAATCACTTTGGTGCCTTCCGCCGCTAACCGTTCCAGCCCCGCTCTATTCAACCCGTGGGATTCCCGTAAACGGTTAGGAATGGTGTAACTCAGTTGCCGACCCTGGGGAAAAAATTGTCCTAATCCTTCCCAAAGTACCGCTGTGGAGGTCACCCCATCGGCATCAAAATCCCCCCAGATCGCCACCCGATCGCCGTTTTGCCGGGCTTGATCTAACCGTTTCACCGCCCATTTCATTTCCTGACCAAAATCGAAGGGGCTGGTGGGTTGATAGTGATCCGCATCTAAAAAGGTTTGGAGTTGAGCGGCGGATTGAATGCCCCGTTGCCACAACAGTGGGGCCGCAAAATGTCCCCCACCATCGCCACAATATTGCTGCACCTGTTCAACAAAGGCGATCGGGGGGCTAGGGGCGGAAACCAGTTGCCAGCGAGATTGGGGCATAGCATTTGATCGACGTGAAAAAACCGTTATCTGATCATTTTATCCCGTATTTAATTAATGACCTGATCGAAAAAATGTTCTAAAATCTATGATGGAAGGATAAGTTCATGGGGGTTAATTTCTTCGCCCCAAACTCAATTGTTTTCATTGAGTCATGAACATTCTTTAGTACTTGCAAATTTAAACTAACTCTGGAATTATTTTTGGTGCTTATCCCTCAATCTGAATACATTAAAAAACTTCGTCCTCTTTTACCCCCCGAAGCATTGCAAGCCGACCCAGGTAAACTAGTTATCTTAGGACTTAATCTCGGAATCTATGTCGCTGGTTTAACAATTGCTCGTAATCTAAATCACTGGCCACTTTATTGGCTATGGTTGTTTCTTCCCTTTGCACTTTTGATGGGTAATAGCGTTACCGTTTTTTTATTTGGTAGTCATGATTTGATGCACGGCAATGTGCTTAGAAAACGTTCAAAGATTGCTTATTTAATCAGTTTGACTGGATTATCTCTATGGTGGATGCCCCCAACTCAATGGCGATCACTGCATAATCAAGTTCATCACAACAATACAAATAGCTTACGAGATCCTGACCGTAATTATCTTTACGACCAACCCAAAACTTGGGGTAAGTGGATTCATCATTTATTTGCGCCATCTTCGGAGGTTAATTTTTTATGGTTACTGTTCGGAATGGGAACAGCGTGGGGAGTTCACAATTTTCGTAATCTTTCTTCTGTTCTTCTTTTAACAGACGGGAAAGCAGAGTATGTTCCTGCTGCTTTTACAGTGAAATCTAAGGATCGACTTAAAATCTTTTCTGAATTGCTAGGAATAATTGGTATTCATTTTAGCATCTTAATTTATTTGAAGTTTCAATTAATTTCAGTTTTATTAGGTTATTTTTTACCGATTTTTATTGGGCATGCAATAGGAATGTTTTATATTTATACAAACCATCTTATGTGTCCTATGACGGAAATCAATGATCCCGTTTTTAATAGTGTTTCTTTGAAAATACCGAAATTTTTTGACGTCCTACATTTCAATTTCTCTTATCATACCGAGCATCATATTTTTCCAGATATGAACTCAGATTATTACCCTTTGGTTCAAGAGCTTTTACAAAAGCATTATCCCAATAAGATGAACTTGATTACAGGCAAAGAGGCTTGGCAATTACTTCTACAAACCCCTCGTCATTATCAAGATGAAAATACCTTAGTGGGTTATAACGGCGAAGGGGCCGTGGCTTGTCCATTGCCTAAATCAATACCTGTTTCGGAAAAAAACCTAGAGACTTCAGTATCCTAATTGTTTTCTACGGGGTTAGGACGATCAACATGATTTAGTGAATTTGGGCATCAACAACCTGGCGTTGACGTTGGGTTTGGGGAATGGTTAACGGTTTGACTGACGGGGGGGGCAAAAGGGCGATCGCCGTTCGTTGTAAACGGGGATCTTCTTCAATTTCAATAAAAACCTGGAGATGCTCCCATAAATCAGCCCTTTCCTGGGGGGATAATTGTCGGTTTTGCTCGAGCTTGCTTAATTGACGCAGAGCAACTAACTTTTGTAGGCGATCGCCGTTGGCCAGGGTATGTAAACAGTGATCCAATTCAGATCCGTTCCCTAAGGCGGCAGGGGACGCCGCTGTTTTCCCTATGTGCCCCACCAATAACCCCACCGTTGTTAGGGAACCCAGCCCCTGCAAAATAATTCCCGATGCAATCCAAGGATTGTTCACGTCAGACCAGACCATGGTGGCGATATAGGTTCCCAAGGCCACCAAGCCCCCACTGCCCCCGGCCAACAGCAATTGGGTTTGGGGTTGGTGCAGGGATTGACGCCAATTCAGTCCCCGCAAGGATTCCCGATGGGTTAGCACCCAAAAAATCAACTTAACGCTCCCAATGCCTAACCCGGTCGCCAACAGTAAACGCCATTCCGACGACCACAGCAGGGAAACTGCCAACGCCCCAACACTCCACGGCCCCCAACGACGGATAGTGCGAGTATTTGCCACTGTGGACAATAACGCTGCACTTTCTGTCATTAATGTTTGACTAACGGCGCTGACCGTCACTGTCAAATTTCTGCGGGGAAACCAAACCTGGGTCACAGCAAATTCCTATCGTGTGTGATGATGGCTATAACGCTCGTGTCGGGCGGCTTATTCACTATATCAATTGATGCTGACATGGAGAGTTTTTGGACAGCGGTTTTAACGTTCTGTCAATCCACTACGACGGCGATCGCCACAGAGTTAGTTGCCAACTTTGCCAATATTCCCGCAGAACGCAAGGCCGATGGCACCCTGGTCACCGCAGCGGATCAATGGTCCGATCAACAGTTGCGTGACCGGATTGCTGCCCAATTTCCCGACCATGGGGTGCTGACCGAAGAAACGACCCATATTTTCCCCGACACCGATTGGTGCTGGATCATTGATCCCATCGATGGCACAACGAATTTTACGCGAGGAATTCCCATCTGGGGCATTTCCCTGGGGTTACTGTACAAAGGCACGCCGGTCTTTGGCTTTGTCCATTTTCCCATGGTGCAGCAATTCTTTTGGGGCTATTGGTTGGGCAATTCTGGGTTAGCGGGGCCGACGGGGGCCTTTTTAAATGGGGAACCCATCCATACCAGTGACGCCGACCCTAGCCAAAATCAGTTATTTAATCTCTGTGCCCGCAGTCACACCATTCTCAAAAATCCTTTTCCCTGCAAGATCCGCTTAATGGGAGTCGCCAGTTACAACATTTTATTAGTGGCCAGCGGTGCGGCGTTGGGGGGCGCGGAAAAAACACCCAAAATTTGGGATATTGCCGGGGCTTGGCCCATTCTACTGGCCGCCGGAGGAGCCTTTTTACCCCTCCAAGCCGATCCCATTTTTCCCCTTACCCCCGGCCAAGACTACGGCGATCGCCCCTATCCCTGCTTAACCGCCAGCCGTCAGGATCTCATCCCTCAATTTAAACCTTTGGTGTTGCCCATTTTGGACACCCCGATCGCCTGAAGGGACTACCAAAAGCACTATTATCGAATCGCTAACATAACGCCCTGGCGACTAGCCATAACCCCTTGTTCCCTGACCCAGGAGACTGACCCCATGACACCACCACCCAATCCGGAAAAGATTCTGCAAACTGGCCTAGGATTTTGGGCGTCCAAAACCCTACTTAGCGCCATTGAAATGGGGGTGTTTACTGAACTGGCCAAGGGTCCTGAAGACTTTGACCCCCTTGCCGGTCGATTGGGACTGCATCCCCGGGCAGCACGGGACTTTTTAGATGCCTTGGTTGCGCTGGGATTTCTAGAGCGATCGGGGGACAGCTACGGCAATACCCCCGAGACCGCGATGTTCCTGGATCGCCATAAACCCTCCTATGTGGGGGGAATTCTGGAAATGGCGAACCATCGCCTCTATCCCTTCTGGGGTCATCTCACGGAGGCCCTACGCACCGGGAAGCCCCAAAGTGAAGTTAAAACCGGTGATGCCGGTCTCTTTGAAACCCTCTATGCGGATCCCGCTCGCCTAGCAGAATTTTTGGCTTCAATGACGGGCATTAGTCATGGGGCTAACCTGGCGATCGCCCATCATTTTCCCTGGCAACAATACCAAACCTATGTGGATATCGGTACCGCCCAAGGGGACCTGGCCGTCCAGATTGCCAAAGCCAATCCCCATTTAAACGGGATGGGATTTGATTTACCGGAAGTAGCGCCCATTTTCGAGGATTATGCGGAGACCATGGGGGTAGGGGAGCAGCTTAAGTTTGTCCCAGGGGATTTTTTCAAGCAGGACCTCCCCAAAGCTGATGTGGTGTTAATGGGTCATATTTTGCACGACTGGGATCTGCCAACCAAAAAAATGCTGATTGGCAAAGCGTTTGAGGCTCTCCCCCCGGGAGGTGCGTTTGTGGTGTATGAAGCCATGATTGATGATGACCGCTCCCAAAATGCGTTTGGGCTGTTGATGAGCCTGAACATGTTAATTGAGACGCCCGGTGGCTTTGATTACACCAGTGCGGATTGTTCGGGCTGGATGAAAGAGGTTGGTTTTTCGGAAATTCGTACCGAACCCCTCGTTGGCCCGGATTCGATGGTCATTGGCATCAAGTAGTTGGCAATGTTCGACGGCAAGGGAGGCCCGGAGATTACTGAATCGGGCCGTCCATACTCCCTGAAAAAAACTGTTTCAAAAGGGGGTGGTCGGATTTATAAGCCGCTTCGGTGGAACCGTCCCATTGAATTTTGCCTTGATAGAGAAAAATAATGCGGTCTGTGGTTAAGTCAATGGTGCTAAATTGATGGGTCACAATCAGATGGCAACAGCAGGCTTTTTCCTTAACCAGTAAATCCTTAATTAGGGTTTCTACGCGGGTGGATGCCACCGGATCTAGTCCCGCTGTGGGTTCATCGTAGAGCAGGATATTGCGGTGTTCCTTAACCTGGGACGGATGGGCAATAATCGCTCGGGCTAAACTGACCCGTTTTCGCATCCCCCCGGACAATTCCGCCGGAAAGCGATCGCCAATGCCGGGGAGGCCAACAAGTTCTAGGGTTTCTTCCACCAACGCCCGCACCTGGGATGATTTCACACTGGGATCACGGTAGAGGGAAAACCCAATATTTTCATCCACTGTCAACGAATCGAATAATGCCGACTGTTGGAAGACCAGGCCAACCCCCAAGGACTTTTCCCCCTGCTCGATCGCCCGTTGGCGTTGATGTCCGTGGATCATTACTGTGCCGCTGTCGGGGGCCTGTAATCCCGCCACAATTCGCAAAATGGTGGATTTCCCGGTGCCGGAGGGGCCAATGACCCCGACCGCTTGATCAGGATAAACGTCCAAATCCACGTCATCCAAAATAATCTTGTCACCAAACCGTTGGCTGACGTTGCGAAGTTGAATGATGGGATCGGTCATAGGGGCGGCTCAGGTTGGCAAACGGCAGGGTCACACAACGACCCATCACTGGCTATCTATGCTAGCGGATAGTGTCTGGTGATTCCCGTTTTACTTGGTTCCTCAACCAGGTGCAAATCGTGAAGAATTTCAACAATGTGTGATCAATTTCAAAAACTTCGCCAAGATCAGGAAAATGTTACCCCAAAAAATTAGCAAAGAGGTTTGCCATGGCTGTGACGGTGGATGTGTTAGTCAATAAAATGATGTTGATTGAGCGGGCATTGGTCTGTGGCACGAGCCGCATTATGAAAGCGATCTCGGAACGGGGTCAAGCGGCGATCGCCCTTTCCGGGGGAAGCACCCCCAAACCGTTGTATGAAGCCTTTGCCCGCCAAGCCCTACCCTGGGACAAAATTCATATCTTCTGGGGGGATGAACGCTACGTCCCTGCGGACCACCCCGACAGCAATCAGCGCATGGCCCGCTTAGCCTGGCTCGATCACGTTGACATCCCCGAAAGTAATATCCATCCCATGCCCACGGGGAGCAATAATCCCGACTCTGACGCCCAAGCTTATGAACTTGAATTAACGGAATACTTTCAACTTGAACCCGGACAATTCCCCGCGTTTGACTTGATTCTGCTGGGTCTAGGGGATGACGGCCATACCGCCTCCCTCTTTCCCCATACCGATGCCCTACAAGTGTGCGATCGCCTTATCACCGTGGGCAATAAGGATGGACAACCCCGGCTAACTTTCACCATTCCACTGATTAACCATGCCCGCTCCGTGGTGTTTCTTGTTGCCGGTGCGGGGAAACAAGCGGCCCTAGCGGAAATTTTTGCCGCCGATGCCAACGCCAATCAATATCCGGCCCGCTTTATCCAACCCCAGGGGGAATTAATTTGGTTGCTAGATCAAGGGGCAGGGGAAAATCTCGCCCTCCCTCAGTAGCCAGGGCAGTGGGCGTATTTTGGAACTGGATGGGGACACCGATATCCCTCACCGCCCTAGGGTTAACTCTTCCTTCTTACCCAGTAACCCCTGGGGTCGCCAGACCATCAATACCATCAAAATTAAGCCAATAATCATGACCCGCAGGGCGCCGGCCTGACTGTGGTCAATGAAACCAACATGGGGCAAGGCAAAGCGGGTGAGGGAGTCGTAGGCCCAAAAGATGATCGCCCCTAACAGGGTGCCAGCATTACTACCGGCCCCGCCCAACACGACAATAATCCAGGCATTAAAGGTTAACAGCGGCTCAAAATTACTGGGGTAAATGGTGGTCAATTGCCAGGCTAAAAATGACCCCGCTAAACCGGCGATCGCCCCCCCCACCATAAAGGCTTGCAGCTTATACCAAAACACGTTTTTTCCCAGGGCCCTGGGGATTTCTTCATCTTCTCGAATGGCTTTTAAAATCCGCCCCCAGGGAGAATGGAGCCAAAATTCTAGGGCACCATAGGTAACCGCCAAAAAGGTAAAACTGAGTAACATCAAACCGGCCCGGTAGGAATAGTTCCAAAGAGAAATCACACCGGGAACATAGGCGATTAAAATCAGTGCCGTGGCTATGATGCCCCAAAGTATTAGTGCCCAAGGTTTACGGGGTTGAAAACTTTTACCTTGAATGGTCTTACCGTCCTTCCACTGTTTGAGCAAGCTTTTCAGCAATGTCCCCTCTGCAAAGATGGCCAGAACTGTGAGCCAGAGCACAAAGCAAATTTTGCTAAACAGGGTGGGATTAAAATCCAACGGTAGCGGAAAGCTTTGTACCCCAAAGGACCCCTTGGTGAGCCACTCTTCATTTAACGCCACCAGGCGAATTAGCTCAGACGTGCCGATGGTGACGATCGCCAAATAATCTTCCTGCAGCCGCAGGGTAGAGGTGCCAATCAATAACCCAAGTCCCATGGACAATCCCATGCCCACCACCACGGCCAAAGGAATGGGGACCCCCTGCAAGCTTAATAACGCGGTGGCATAGGCCCCCAACGTCATAAAAGCCACATGGCCAAAGTTAATCAGCCCCGCAAAGCCCCATTGTAAATTCAGCCCCAGGGCGAAAATGCCATAGGTGGCCGCGGAGGTCATGAGAAAGACGAGGTAGCCAAAATTGGGAGTTGTCATGGTTTAAGCAGAGCGGTTAGCCAATCTAGCTGCCCAAAACGTCTGGGGAGAATGTATGGGAAATTGTTTTTTTGCCATCCTAGACCGTGGTGATATCCTTTTCCTTTGCAGCCAGGAGTTCATCAATCCGTTTGGTGGATTGATCCGTTAGTTTTTGGATCTCCTCTTGTAAATCCCGGGCTTCATCTTCGGAGATGTCGGAATTTTTTTCCTGTTTACGCACTTCGTCCACAGCGTCACGGCGAATATTGCGGATAGCCACTTTACCTTCTTCGGCTAATTTGCCAGCAATTTTTACCAATTCCTTACGACGCTCAGCGGTTAAGGGGGGAATGTTCAAGCGAATGACTTTGCCGTCGTTATTGGGGGTCAAGCCCACGTCAGAGAGGGAGATAGCCTTTTCAATATTAGCGATACTGCCCATATCAAAGGGTTGAATCACGATGGTGCTGGCATCGGGGGTCCCAATGGTGGCCAGGGATTTTAACGGGGTTTCCGCGCCATAATAGTCCACCGTAATCCGGTCTAAGAGGGAGGCATTAGCCCTACCGGTGCGGATGGTATTGAAGGAACGTTGGGTTGCCTCAATACTTTTTTGCATGTGGTCTTTGAGTTCAGCTAACTTCACAGTTTTCTCCAACTAACGTGCCGACAGCTTCGCCTTTGATCGCCCGGATAATGTTACCGGGAACCCCAAGGTCGAAGATCATGATGGGAATATTATTATCTTTGCACAAGGCGATCGCCGTACTGTCCATGACTTTAAGATCTTCCGCGAGCACATGGCTATAGGTCAAGGTCTGAAAACGACGGGCCTGGGGATTGGTTTTGGGATCAGCGTCATAGACCCCATCTACTTTAGTGGCTTTAAACACGACCTCCGCATCAATTTCCGCCGCCCGCAACGCCGCCGTGGTGTCCGTGGTAAAGAAGGGATTACCGGAACCGGCCCCAAAAATAACCACCCGCCCCTTTTCCAGATGCCGGATTGCCCGCCGTCGGATGTAGGTTTCCGCCACTTCCTGCATGGCGATCGCCGTTAAAACCCGCGTGGGAATGTCAATTTGTTCGAGGGCATCCTGGAGGGTCATGGCATTCATCACTGTGGCGATCATCCCGATGTAGTCCGCCGTGGCCCGGTCCATACCGGCCGCCGACGCCTTTACTCCCCGGAAAATATTTCCTCCGCCCACCACAATGGCTAATTGCACCCCGGCTTGGACAACGTCTTTCACCTCTTGGGCGATCGTGGCCACCACCGCTGGGTCAATACCATAACCCAGATCCCCCATTAGGGCTTCACCACTCAATTTCAATAAAACTCGTTGGTAAGTCATACCGAGGATGCTTTCATATAAGTCAGAAGGAATGACGGGATTCACGCAAAATTCCCCCCATACCATATCACCCAAGGGGAACCAACAACGATTTTTTCCACTGGGGAATCCCCGGAACGGCGATCGTTCTCCGCCAAGCGACGACCCCTATCTGAGGTCGGGGTTTAACGACGCTGACGCAACTCGCGGGTTTCATCCAAAATGCGATCAATATCCGCCGTTGAAAGTTTTTGAATGTAGTTGATTTTAAATTCTTCGAGGAAATCTAGGAGAAGAGACTCAACTTCCGCTAAATTATTTTGTTGTTTTAACTCAGAATTTAAGTTACGGGTCAACTTGGAAATAATCTGCTCTAACAGTCGATCAAATTCGGGGTCAGACTGTAGTAACCCTTGGAGAATGACAATGAGTTGCTGATAGGTATTATCAATCATGCCCTTCATCATGTCCGTTTGGAGGGTTTTCATCCCTGGTAGCTGTTGTAACTGTTGATAGCCAGGGTTATCGTTGAGGGAAGACTGCAAATTATAGAGAATAAAATCCTGCACCTCCGGTTGTAATTTTGGCAGCACCTTTTCCACCAATGCCTGGGAAAAAATCCGAGTAATTTCCACTAATTCATTGCGGTCGTTAATGTCAATATAGTCTGCAGTCCTGGCATTATCAAGCATCATTCTGATTTGTCCCTGGCGCACTAATTCTTGTAATTGATCCACAATTCTCACCACGATAACTTCCGTCATTTCCTCCGCAATAATCGCCACAAAGCCCTGGACAGCCTGACCCTTAACGGTTTTGAAATCCCATAGCTTGGCTTGATCCCAGCGGACCATCAACGGGATAATGCGTAACCAGCGAAACACGGGAATAAATAAAAAGAAATCGTACCAGCGCCAGAACATGGCATCAACCCAGCTAATCCCCTTATAACGACGACTGATAATGCGGGTTCGTACTAAAAAATCCACCAAAAAAATCAGAAAAAAAGGAAAATCAATAATTGGAAAATTATCCGTTGGCTGTCCATTTTCTCCAATGCCTCGGTAATAATTGGTTGCAATTAAGGGCCGAATCTGTTGGTTGAAAAATTGCAGTTGATTGCTCAGCCCTTGGGCTAGTAGATAGTCCTTTGACCAGAAGGTTTCAAAGGCCTCCGTTGCGGATGCGTCCCTGGTGTCAAAGACATGGACCCGCATAATATTTTTAATACGCTCTAAAGTCCCGGTTTTATTGGCAATTTGAAAAGGATTTTCCTGAATCATCACCACACTGTCTTGGCGTAATTTAGCCAACATCGCTTCAATGTCTTGATCCTGTTTGACCATACTGGTCGCGGGGGAAGTAGACGCCGGGAGGTCTTTTTCTGGCTCCGTTTTTCCAGGATTAGAGTCAGCAGCAGATTCAGTTGAGGGGGCAATGCCCGTTAAGGCCTTTTGATTAATCGCAGCGGTAAACTGATCCACTAATTCCAAATAAGCCGTGGTGGAACGGTAGGGTTCAATGCCTTTAACCCAATCATAATAGGGCGTAATATTAAAGGGCAGAATGCGGATAGGCGGCTTGGGAAATTCCTGCTCGAAGGGCCCAATTTTAATGTTGAACTGCACCCGACCCTGTAGCCAAAAATCCCGAAGGGGAATGTACGTTAGGTTAAAAATAACCAACCCATAATTGGCTAACAAAATCAACGCTAATAGGCGTTCATACCATAACGGTACGGCTAAACGGCGTTGGGAACGGGAATAAGATTGTGCCATACTTCACTATCGACAGGATTACTGCCGTTATCCTATCAAGAGATCCTTCACTTCCATAGATTTTTTGAAAGTATGGTGTGTCAATCCAAAATCTCTTTGTTTTAATTTATGTTTAACGTATTCGATGGCGTGCATTGATAAGTTAAGATTCAACGCTAAACATCAGACGCCCCCAAATCCCCAAACTGTTCACGGTATTGCTGTAACAAACTCTCCAGGCGATCGCCCCGTTCCTTTTCCGACTCCGCCCGTTGCCGCTCAGAATCTGCTCGTTGTTGTTCCTCAATCAATAAATGATTAACCTCATTATAGGAATGAAAAGGTGTACTATCAGGGCGATATAGCCTTAGCCCATCATTCGATGGCTCAAAACGCATCTCTAAACGGGGACTCACCCAGTTTAAAAGACTGGGGATAATTTCTAAACTATTATCATTGCCCCGTAACCATCCCTCCAATTGGTCATGATCGGGATCATAAATATAATATTCTTCTACCCCATAACGATCATAAAAAATTAGCTTCTTCTCCATTTCTAATTTGCTATTGGAGGGTGATAAAATCTCAAAAACCACTATTCAGAATGAACCGGCAAACGTTCTATCATTGTCTTTTTCCCCAGCATTGGGCTGATAGATATCATTATTAATCATAACGTTTGATAGGTTTGGGTATTCGGCCTCAAAGTAAGGGCTGGGCCGTTTGCCAAGCGGGAATAACTTTGCCTTGCATCAACAGGGCGATCGCCTGGAGCGCTTGAATTTCTTCACTGTCGGGGGCAAGTTTTAAGGCGGGTTGTAAGGCCTGTTGCCCGTTGTAACCCTGCCAATCGTAGAGATAAACAAAGGCTAAATAGGCATGGGCATAGGCATTTTGGGGATCAAGTTGGACTAAATTTTGCAGGGCGGCGATCGCCGTTTGGGGATTTTCTTGCAAGACACGGGACAGTACTTGGGCATAGGCCAGGGGTAGGGGATTTATAGGATTTTGACTGAGACGATAGGTTACACTTGCGTCCGCTTGTTTGAGGTAATGGTGGCGGGGATCATATAAATTGAGGCGATCGACCTGGGCAAAAATGGGATCTAACCCCTTAGGCCCTTGGCGCAGATTTTGGGCAAGGTGAAACAGTTGGCTGACGTAATCCACCGGGGGAGCAGGGTGGGGCGGTTGGTTGGGATCTAAACGGATAGTGACGGGGGGAATGGGTAACGATTGGGCGGTTTGGGTTTGGGGATCTAGCCATTGAGCTTGTAACCGATACTCTCCGGCGGGTAAGTCGGAACTGGGCATCATAGCGGTGCGTTCTGTGACTTTAATACCTTGGGCTACCCTATCGGACGGTAACAACAATTCCCCTAAGCCGATGGCATGGTCATGGAACCAAACCTGGGTCGGGTCGGCTACGTTTTGCCAGGTTAATAGTAATATTCCTTGGCTTAAACTTTCTGCTTCCTCAGTCCATTGATACGTAATCGGGATGGGCTGGCCGGGGGGCGCGACGGGGGGGACTGTAATTTCGGTTAATTGGGGTAAGGGATTGGTGGCATTGCTGGCTGTGACCTCTACCCTCGGCGATCGCCGTTGAAATAACGTTAATTGACTATCATCGAGCAATGTCCATTGTTGGCGGGCAATGAAGTTGGGATCGGTGGGCAAGGTTGCCGCTAGGGTCAGTTGGGCCGGTTGGGCGTTACCGTTTTCCCCGGTTTTAGTGAGCAACCAATCAAAATTTTGTTGATCCTGTTGGATTTTTTGTTCATCCCCACTCAATTCCCGACCGTAGGCCCGAAACTCTTGCAACGCACCGAAGTAATTGAGCGTATTGGGGTTGATGGCATTGGTATTGGGAATGACCCCTAAATTGACCTGTTGAAATGGGGTTTGCTCTAATGTTTTAGCAATGACCTGCTCATTGGGGGCGGGTTGCACCAATTCGGGACGAAATAAAACATCGGGGCTAAATTTTTGCACCAGTTGATCACTCCCCGGAATCGGAAATAAATTACCCAGCGTTACCAAAACGGCGATCGCCAGGGTCGCCCAACGTACCCATTCCCAACGCCCACACCAACGGGTTAAGCCATAGGCCAGTAAAATCGCCAGAATAGGCAAATAAGGCAAAATATAGCGACTATCTTTGTTATATAAAGCGGAGCAAATGAAATAGGTGCCGCTGACGTAATAACTTAACCACCAAAAGCCGGATTTAACCTCAGCCCAAGGGGGAGTTTGTAATTTAGCGGGAAAGCGTTTTAAGATTGCTAACCCCAGTCCCACCAACGGCGGAATTAACCACACCCAAGACAACGCGAGGGGAAAATCCTTCCAGTAATAAACCCAGGCTGCCAGGGTATTCACTGCCGGGTCTCCTTCTAAACTGGCGGGCCCCGCATTGGAGTTGTGGGCGGTACTAAATAAATAAATCCAATTGGTGCGATACCAGGGAAACCAGAGGGGAATTGACACGAAAAACCCGATCCCTAACTGCCCGATCCGTAACCATTGCCGATGCCACAAAAACCACCCGGTTAAGCCCAACAGGGGGAAAAATAAATAAAATAAAATGCTCTGCTTGGTTAATAATCCTAACCCAAAACTGATCCCAAAGGCGATCGCCCACAGCCATTGTCTGTTCGTTTTTTCCTCATCCTTCCAAAAGGTTAAACAGGTAAAACTTAGGGTGACCAACGCTAACAGGGGCGTATCTAACAAAAACAACAAGCGGGTATGAATAAGACGGGGGGTGAGTAGCATAATCGCCACCGCCCACACCCCCACGTCTCGGCTAAATAATCTTTTCCCCAGGGCATACACCGAGCCAATTAAAATGCCACTCGTCATTAGATTGCTCAACAAGGCTTGATCATTCCCTTTGCCAAACCCCCCTTGGAACGGCAGGCTGATTAAATAGGTCACCGGCGGATATTTCGGGGACACCATCCAAAATTGACGCCACCACTCCCCGTTAAACCAGTCGGGATTCTGTAACGTCTGCAAATAACGTAAAGAATAGGAGAGATGATTCGCCTGATCCCACGCCGGCACAGATTGATCCCAGGCCAACCAAAGGCGATCGCCGAGATTACTGAGCAACCACAGGCAACCCAAAATGGGGAACGTTGCATAACGCTGGGATAAAAGCCGTTTCAGCATAGACACAATCAAAGAAAAACCTGCGCTTTATTGTCCCAGCAAGGGAGAGCCTTGCCAAAAATTAGTAAAATTGCAGCAGCTAACCTTTCAGTTTCTAACCCCAACCATGCACCTGTCGCCCCAAGAAAAAGATAAATTATTAATCTTTACCGCCGCCCTCGTCGCTGAACGCCGCAAAGACCGGGGCTTAAAACTCAATTACCCAGAGGCGATCGCCTACATTTCCGCCGCGATTTTAGAAGGGGCCCGGGATGGCCGCACCGTGGCCGACTTGATGAACTACGGGGCCACCCTGTTAAAGCGGGATGACGTCATGGAAGGGGTTCCCGAAATGCTCGTAGAAGTCCAAGTGGAAGCCACTTTTCCCGACGGAACAAAACTGGTTACAGTCCATGACCCCATTCGTTAACCGGCAGTATTGGACAATTCTCGTAATCGGGCTAACACCTCTTGGCTATGGGTGGCCGGCCTGACCCCTAAAAACCGTTCCCGTAAAATGCCATCGGGATCAATCAGATAGGTATGGCGTAACGACATGCCGCTTAACAACGATCCGTAGGTTTTACTCACATCCCCCGTTTCATCGGCTAATAAGGGAAACTTGAGACCTTCCGCATCGCAAAACGCCTCATGGGATTTCACATCATCCACACTCACCCCAATCACCTGGGCATTCAGGGCTTGGTATTGGGGCAAATCCCGCTGGAACCGTTGGGCCTCCAATGTACAGCCAGGAGTAAAATCCTGGGGATAGAAGTATAAAACCACCCACTGTCCCCGATAATCGGCTAACCCCACGTTTCCATCCCCCGTGTTACTGGGCAATTCAAACACCGGGGCCGGTTCATCCAACGGCAACTGCGGGCCACCCAGGGCTAAGGCCGGTAGGCCAGTTAATCCCCAGCAAACGGCGATCGCCAGTAGCAGAGCCACGAGTTGTCTTTTTCCTTGGCGCCAAGTCATCATAAACGTTTCGATATTGGGTGAGTGAATTACAAAAAAATCAAGTAATACAACAAATGGTAGAAAACATTAACCGTTTTGGGCATCGCAGGTTTCACAAACCCCATGCACCGTTACCTCATAACGTTCTCCCCGCAGCCCCGGTCTCAGTTGGGCCAAATCCACCGGGGGAAACTGATCCCAGGCAATGTCTTCGATCGCCCCACACCGACGACAGCGAAAATGATGGTGGGGATCGGTATTCGCATCATAGCGACAGACTCCCTCTTCTAAAAGTACTTCTCGGATCAGTCCTGCGCTTTGTAAAGCCTTAAGGGAACTGTAAACCGTTGCTTGGGAAGAGGTGGGGGCGTCCTGATTAAGGTCGGCTAACAGTTCCTCGGCGCTGGGATGATCCCGGCGCTGGAGTAGGTTGGCATAAACACCATAGCGTTGGGGGGTTACTCGCAATCCCCGGTCTTTCAAGGCATGGATAATATCCTCTTTGGTAATGGACATAGTAGTCACTCCTAACGGCGCTCAAACAGTTTTCCTGGTTTCTCAGGGATTACCTCTAGGACAGTTCCCCCCAGGGACTGACTCGACAAGGGTTTTGGGTTGCATCCCATAACATTGGCTCGATCCTTGACGTTGATCAGGCCAATAAAGCCTTTTTAGCTTAACACTCCTCCAGAGGTATTCTCAGATAGAGAAATATTAAGAAAATAAGTATTTTTTAAGCTTGACTAATTTCTATCTAAGAATTATTCTGACAAAGGTGAACGGTTAATTGCCTTTCCGCCAACTTTTTTAAACGTCTACCCTTGATTGACAGAGGTAACCATGACTCCTGAAAGAGTACCCAGTGTGATTTTCAAGACCCGTGTCCGCGACGAATCCGTTCCCGGTCCTAACCCCTACCGCTGGGAAGACAAAAGCACAGAAGAAATCTTTGGCGGCAAAAAAGTTGTCCTCTTCTCCTTGCCCGGTGCTTTCACCCCCACCTGTTCCTCCAACCACTTGCCCCGCTACGAACAACTCTTCGATGAGTTCAAAGCCCAAGGGGTTGATGAAATCATCTGTTTATCCGTTAATGATGCTTTTGTAATGTTCCAATGGGGCAAAAGCATCGGTGCCGATAAAGTCAAATTATTGCCCGATGGTAACGGTGAATTTACCCGCAAAATGGGGATGTTGGTAGACAAAGCCAACCTTGGTTTCGGGATGCGTTCCTGGCGCTATTCGATGTTGGTCAACGACGGGGCAATCGAAAAAATCTTTGTCGAACCCGAATTCGGCGACAACTGCCCCACCGATCCCTTTGAATGCTCCGATGCTGACACCATGTTGGCTTACCTGAAAGGGTCTGAGTCCCCCGGCGTTTCCGAGCCTGTGAAAGAATTTGTCGGCTAGGTCTGATAATTCAAGAATGACCAATTAGTTCACTTTAGGTGTTGTCCAGTAGGATGACACCTTTTTTTGGGTTTCAGGACAATTTAGGCGGTGAGATCGGCCAAAGCTAGGCGAATTTGTTCCAAACGACGACGATTAACCCCTAAATCCGATTCCCCTAACCGAGAAGCCGATCGCCATTCAATAACAGTTTTGTTAGGGGGAAAATAAAACTCGAGATCATCCACGAAACCCATCAAGCGACTGGTGGACTCGGCACGAAGGTAATCATCCGTCTGTTCCACAATGCTCGTTCTGGGTACGACGCTCAAAATTTTAACGATGGTTTCTTTTGCCGTTTGGCGCTCTGAATCATAGGTCAAGGGGGCGATGTAATGTTCTTTATCTCCCATCGGGGCCTGGCTACTAACGCAATTAGGGGAATCGGGACAGGGGGCGAATTGCTGATTAGTCACCCCTAGGTTATTGGGGACAGCGCCGGAAAAGACTTGACTGAAACCGGGAAGGGCGGCTAACCACAGCACACCGCTTAAAACGATAGAAAATAATAAAGTCATCATTGCTCCTCGTGAATGCTAACAATGGGTAAGGTCTCAACTCCGTGGCGATCGCCGTTCAAAACCCTTAATTGAACTTTTGCTTAGCCTGCTCATAGACCGCTTCGGTAATTTCCGTCACCCCCGCTTCTGCGGCAAACTTTTCAATTTTCTTACGGGCCGCAGGACGCACAAAAAAGGGAATTTCTTTAAGACGGGCTTCGGCCTCTGCCGTCCAATGCACAGAATCACTCATGGCTTTTGGGAAAGGGAACTGACTCAAGATTTTAGCTGATTTTGGGGAGGGAATAAGCTGGTGTCTATCCCCTATCCCTCCTGAGTCGGGGCAATACAATCCTGCTGACGTTTTCCTCCGGCATTGGCCAGCAAATTGACTAAATTAGGGTGACGATAGCGTTGGGCAATCTGCAACAGGGTTTGGCGTTTAGGAAAACAACTCGGACAGGCATCGGTGTCCACAGTGGCGTTGGGGTCGAGTCCTTTTTGCAATAGTTTATTCACCATCCTTTCTGCACTGGGTTTATTTTGGGCAAGGACATAGAAAATCACCGCCTGACCAGCGTAAGGGGTGTAGGGCGTCATTCCTCCTTTAAGGTAAAGGTCGATCGCCAAATCATCACCATGGAATAACGCATCCAGAAATAATTTTGCATCCCAGGCCATACCGATCGCCGCCAATTCCTTGCGGGCTTGAATCTGTTCTGAGGGATTTGCTTGCACCGGCCAAACAGGGTTAGGGCCAGGGGAAGAGGGGTTACGACTTTCCTGTTGGGCTAAGACCCCCATTTCCATCACCGACAAGGTTCGATCATTGGGTAAACAAACAGAGGACGAATTAGAGGGTTGAGGTTTCACGGACGTATCCGGAATGGAGACTGTCGGCTGAGGGGCTGACGTACTGGGAGATTGCTCTAAGGGGACAATTTTTGAGGTTTCTGCTTGTCCGGAAGCTAGAGCTAAAGTTTCCACACTCAACATGGGAACCCCCATGCCCATGTCTCCGCCCATGGCGGCCACCGTCCCCGTTACTTTGGCAGGACATCCCATGGGACTGCATTGCAATAGCTGACGTTTATCCCCCTCTGATAAGGAGCTATTATCCAGCAGCAAGGATTGCCCCCCCGCTGTGACAGAGCAAATATTGGCAAAACAAATGGCATTCACATTTTCCACGACTACTTTTTTGCCATTGTATTGAGCCGGGTTAGCTAGGATATTGACTAAAATCTGCGAGGTGGTGGTGGCATTGCGAATCGGCGCGGGCACCGCAGAAACTGGGGTGCTGAAGAGGGGCACACTGGCTAACGGCAAGAGAAATAGGAAAGAAACGTGCTTAAACATGGACTATCGGGGGCAATGCCAAAACGGGTATGGCGGGAATTGCTAACGATTCTACAGCGTAAAAAAAATGTCACCAATGGTCTATGGCAGAATCTTTTTCGTCCGGGTTTAGTATAGGGGCCTCCGGCGATCGCCGTGCCAAGGATCCATTACCAACGGACATCGGTTAGGTTGGTTTGTTGAAATTGAGTTGCCAATAAATTCGCGCCCCGTAAATTAGCACCGGTTAAGTCTGCCCCCTGGAAGTTGGCTTGGGCTAAATTGGCCCCACGAAAATTCGCGCCGGTTAACGTTGCCCCTTGAAAATTGGCATTTTTTAAATTCGCCCAGCGCAAATCAACGGCGATCGCCATCGTTTGACTAAAATCCGCTTCGGGGGCATAGGCTTGCTGGAAATGACCCCGCATCAACTGAGCATGGCTTAAGTTTGCTTGATACAATGCGATGCCGTGGGCTTCGGCATCGGTAAAAATTGCTTGATAAAATTGGGCTTGGTTGGCATCGGCTGCGGTTAAATCCGCTTCACTCAAATTGCACCGGTTAAAGATCCCCCGCGATAGGGTTGCCTGGCGTAAGTTACTCTGGCGCAGACTAGCCGCAATCAAATTGGCCTCACTCAAATCGGCCCCATGAAGGTTGGCATAACGTAAATCACAACCGATTAGCGTTGATCGACTCAAATTCCCGTAGGGTAGGACTAATCCCGCCAAATTATGATTGGCTAATTCCACGCCGGCCAGGGTAGATAGGTTCGTTCCTAACGCCGCCGATAAAACATTCAGCGCTTCAATGGATTCAGATTGGGGGGAAATCAAGGAAAAACAATCGAGATTTGTACTTTGCAGACTGTTAATTATCCGTGCTGAAAGGGTTTCCGGGCAAGGACACAGGCCCGCTCAGGTTTATTCCCTAGCCCAACTACAGGGTGGACACCGAGGGGACAACGATGCTGATCGCCGGATAATAACCGAGGATTATTATAAAGCGATAGGGGAAGCGGTTTCGTCCTTCAACACCCCAGTGTCTTCCCACGCCGTTCATCGTCCTTTTCTCAATTTCACCTCAGTCTTTAATTCCCTATGGCATTAATTCAATGGTATCCCGGTCACATCGCCAAAGCAGAACGGCAATTAAAAGAACAACTCAGAAAAGTTGACGTGGTGCTGGAGGTGATCGACGCCCGTATCCCCCTCGCCTCCCAACATCCCGATGT
This sequence comes from Synechocystis sp., assembly GCA_035285105.1. Taxonomy (GTDB): domain Bacteria; phylum Cyanobacteriota; class Cyanobacteriia; order Cyanobacteriales; family Microcystaceae; genus Synechocystis. Next base: position 357 of record JAYKHU010000286.1, on the reverse strand, counting down.
GCCGCAGTGGGTGGGGGATAAACCCAAGTTGGTCATTTTAAATCGGGTGGATATGATCACCGAAACGTTGCAAAATCAATGGCTGGAGTGGTTTCGATCACAAAATCAGGCAGTGTACTATGCCAACGCCAAAAAAGGCACTGGGGTCAAGGCCATTAGTCGTGCTGCGCAACAGGCTGGTAAAGCGGTAAATGAAAAACGACAACGACGGGGTATGCAACCCCGACCCATTCGAGCGGTGGTGATGGGCTTTCCCAATGTGGGGAAATCGGCGCTAATTAATCGGTTGTTGGGGCGCAAAGTGGTGGAAAGCGCACGGCGGGCCGGGGTGACGCGACAACTGCGCTGGATTCGCAT
>JAYKHU010000285.1:0-18484 GCA_035285105.1 Synechocystis sp. | reverse complement strand
GCAGCAAGCCACCGACATGAAAAAGGGGCAAAACACAAAAGGAATTGATGTTACCCGATGGGGGCAAAAAAGGTTCGATAAAGTGTTTTACCCCAGTTACTGCAGCAGTTAACGTAGATAAAGAATGGGCTGCAAAGCGAATTTTTCCTGATGATCCGCCGGTGGGAAAATACATCAACGGTTCATTGATGGGATGGGGGTGCTCCCTTGTAGAATCGTCTTGCAACGGTTTAACGGTTGATAACCAACGGGTTTCTATTGTGGAACTTGCCCACAGGCGATCGGGATGTAACTGTTGGGCCACTTGATTGAATTCAGCTACTTGCCAGGCCGGATTTCCTAAAAAAAGTGATCCTCGTCCTACTTGCCAAAAAGCGATCGCCGCCGCACAAAATTTGAAGGGATTGGGTTCTAATAATAATACTCTCGGGTTTTCAAGATGCTCAAGGGAATGTTGATAATCCTCAATCCACGCTGAAAAATTAGCAGGTAAGGTTTGATTAATCGTCTCCAAGCCCGCCCTGAGGGCAGTGGTTAACGCTGTTGATATGTCACAATTCTTAGTCACAGTGCCAATTTTGAAGTCTTGTTTGCCATCTTGACTATTCTGCCCCGCTCAATGCGGGCCAGCCCAGCCGCGTGGGTTGTTGATAGATTCGCCATAGGGTTTTTAAATCCCGGGGAGAAATCGGGGGCACATCCCGGGTTTGGGATGGGTAAAGGGCATCGGCTTGGCGATCGCTGTGACCCCAAATACCTAATCCATGGCCCAACTCATGGCGGGCCGTGGCCTGTAATGAAAGTTCGCTGAGGCCGGGTTTAATATCGATGGCCATGCGATGGCGTAGGCGGGACGGGGTTTCGTCACTCCAATAAAATTCGTAGCGGGTCTGGGCCGTGCGGGCGCGACCAAAGGTAATCAGTCCTGTTTCTGGATCGACTTTTCTATTCAGGGGCGGTTCTCGATAGGAGATGTGAATATCCGCCTGGTCGGTTTCTGTCACGATCGCCAAAGGGAAAAATTGCTGCCAGTCGGCGATCGCCGTTTTAATGGCCGTTGTCCAAATGTGTAGCCGTTTTGCTTCCGCACTGGTGGGGGCCAAATTCTGGGGGATATCCAGATAAACCGTAACGGGAAACTCTGACCAGATTAAATAACCTAACGATGACGTCTCAATGAGATCGAAGTAATCATCGGTGGTGGTTAAGGATAAATCCTGAAGACTGGTAGGCAAGGGATGGATGGCGGCATCGGGCAACCCTAAATGAACGTGGCCCGGTGATTGGGCAGACGCTACACTGTGCAACCCCAAACAAAGCAAGAGGCCGACCAGAAAAATCCATCCCCACCTTACTTTGTTGACAATCTCCCGACGCCCTAGCAAATCAACGATCCCATACGCTCGTTTTTAATTGGCTAACCAACCCGCACTCAAAATAATACTGAGACCGATAAAAATAATACTTAACGTCCAAGTAACCTGATTCAGGGTTTTTTCCGCGCTTTTAGCACTGGTAAACAGTTGGGCTTGACCCCCAATACCGGCTAACCCATCCCCCTTGGGACTATGGAGCAACACCAAAACCGTTAACAAAGCAGCCGAGGCAATCCAAATAATTCGTAAAACAGTGAGCAGAGTCATAACAATTAGGCCATTCCCAGGCGATCATCCAAGTTCCTTATTTTAGACCACTAGCGCGAAAGATTAACCGGGGTGCGGTTCGGTTTGACATCCACTTGGACTGGCTCAATTAGGGAGGTTCCGGTCATTTCCGCCGGTTGGGGCAGTTGTAAAATGTCTAAAATAGTCGGTGCAATATCCGCTAAACGTCCGCCTTCCCGTAAGGTCACGTCACCGCCATGACCCGGAATTTTGCGTTTTTCTCCTTCCACTAAAATAAAGGGCACCGGATTAGTGGTGTGGGCCGTCCAAGGATTGCCCTGCTCATCACTCATATATTCCGCATTGCCATGGTCGGCGGTGATCATGACGGTGCCTCCTGCTTTGGACGCACTTTCTAGTAATCGCCCGAGACTGGCATCCACCGCTTCGATCGCCGTAATGGCAGCGTTTAAATTGCCCGTGTGACCCACCATATCGGGGTTAGCATAATTAACCACCACCAAGGAATACGTCCCTTTGGCGATCGCCTGACACACCGTATCGGTAACTGCCTTAGCGGACATTTGGGGAGCTTTATCGTAGGTGGCCACCATGGGACTTTGCAGCATTTCCCTGTCTTCCCCCTCAAAGGGTTGTTCCAGTCCGCCGTTAAAAAAGTAAGTAACGTGGGGATATTTTTCGGTTTCAGCGGTACGGAATTGTTTTAGCCCTTCCCGAGCGATGATTTCCCCCAAAATGTTATTCAAATTCTGCGGTTCAAAGGCCACCACCACCGGCAAATGGGGATCGTATTGGGTAAAGGTAACAAAATCTAAGGGGTGGATGCGTTCCCGCTCAAAGCCATCAAACTGACGATTGACAAAGGCATAGGATAACTGGCGGGCCCGGTCAGGACGGAAATTGTAGAAAATGACCCCATCCCCTGGCGCGATCGCCCCGGGAGCTACCCGGGTGGGGGGAATAAATTCATCGGTCAAATCCGCTGCGTAATAGTCCTTAATCACCTGGGAGGCACTGCGGCCATCACTGACCCCGTTTTCTGTCATCACCCGATAGGCTTTTTCAATCCGGTCCCAACGGCGATCTCGATCCATGGCGTAATAACGACCACTAACGGTTACAATTCGCCCTAATTCGACCTTATCCAAATGGGACTGAACCTGCTCCACAAACCGGGCCCCTTCTGTGGTGGGGGTATCCCGTCCGTCGGTGATGGCGTGGATGCAGAGATTGCCGACGCCCTGTAACTTGGCTAGATCAATCAGCCCTAGCAAATGCTCAATGTGGGAGTGAACGCCGCCGTCGGAGGTTAAGCCAATTAAGTGCAGTTTCCCCTGGCGATCGCGCACCTGCTGGCAAATATTAACTAACGCCCCATTGTCGAAAAAGCTATTGTCTTCAATCGCATCGCTAATTCTGACCAATTCCTGGGGCACCACTCGCCCGGCCCCAATATTCAAGTGTCCCACCTCAGAATTGCCCATCTGCCCCTTAGGCAAACCCACATCTTTTCCTGATGTGTTGATCAAGACATTGGGATAGGCCCGTAACAAACTATCCATGACGGGAGTATTAGCCTGGGCAATCGCATTTGCGCGGGTATCTGGACGATAGCCCCAGCCATCTAGGATGACCAGAACCACCGGAGCGATCGATGCCTCTGCCATGATCATTGCCTCATTTACAGGAATTACAAATAGAGTCTGCGAAAGATGCCATAGATAATACCATCGTCATCTCAATTTTCCTAACGTTGGCTCGGGGTTTTAATACCCAGGTTGAGTCGATAGTAGTATGGCGTTGTATGACCGTAAAAATACAGGATACCCCCATGGATCTTAGTGACAAAAACAGTATTCGTCACCTACTTGACGATTCCCTACCAGCCCATTGTGAACACATTGTCATCCAACGGATTTTGGTGCGCCATGGGGTCAGTCGTGATTTAGCCAATTTGTTACTAGATGATATGAAACGATGCCTGGAGTACTTCCCCCCCCCTCACCAGTCCCCTAACCGCCGCCGAAGGCACGGGCTATCACCATTAACTACCAAGCATTTGTAGCTGGTATAGGCTCGCGTAAAGCCCTTGCTGGGCCAGCAGTTGGTCATGATCCCCCGTTTCGACAATTTCCCCCTGCTTCAGCACAAAAATGTGATCGACGTGGCGGATGGTGGAGAGTCGGTGGGCAATAATGATCGCTGTCCGGTCTTCAAGGAGATGTAACAACGCATCTTGAATTTCGGCTTCAGTCCGGACATCTAGGCTAGCCGTTGCCTCATCCATCACCAACACGTGGGGTTCCCGAATTGCCACCCGGGCGAAGGCCAACAGTTGCTTTTGTCCCCCAGAAAGGTTGCTGCCCCGTTCCCGTAGTAGGGTGTGGTAACCCTGGGGTAATTCTTCAATCAGGCGATCGACATTGGTTAACTGAGCGGCCCGTTGCACAGCGGCGAGGTCGTAATCCTCCCCCAGGGTAATATTGCGTTTAACATCCCCAGCAAACAAAAAACTATCCTGCAAAATCACGCCAATAAATCGCCGTAGTTGTTGTTGGGAAAGCTCACGGATATCAATGCCATCCACCAGAATGCGACCTTGGGAGGGATCATGGAGTCGGCACAACAGACGAATAATGGAACTTTTCCCTGCCCCAGTGGGCCCCACTAGGGCCACCTTTTCCCCCGGTTTAATGGTGAAGGTCAGATTTTTCAGCACATATTCGTCCGCTTTATAGCCAAACCAGACATTTTCAAAGCGAATTTCCCCCTGTTGTCCTTTGAGGGCCGCATTCACCTCAATGGGGGTAATGACGGCTTGATCTTTAATTTCAACGGGTTCCGCCATTAATTCCCCGATGCGCTCGATCGCCGTAAAGCCGGATTGGAACATGGTGAACTTGTCCGCAAATTGCCGTAGGGGATTGAATAAACGCTGTCCGTACAAAATAAACGCCGTTAATACCCCAAATTCTAAATTTCCCCCCAGAATTAACCACCCCCCCAACCCTAATACCCCGGCGATCGCCACTAGGCTAATCCATTCCAGGGTCGCTGACACCGCTGAATCATGGAAAATAGTTTTATCAATGGCATTGCGATACTTTTCATTAACTTGCTTAAATAGGCGGCTATTCAGGTCTTCCCGCCGAAATAACTGCACCACATTAATGCCGGCCACATTTTCCTGTAACTGCGAGTTCAGCCGCGATAGTTCCTCCCGGGCCTGGTAGTTTGCTTGGCGATACCGTTGTTGAAAGTAAATAATCAATCCCGTAACGGGGAGGAGCATCGCCACCAGGATCGTCGCCAGTTGCCACTGCACCAAAAACATGGTCACCATAATCGCCAGGATGGAAACAATATCACTGACCACCCCGATCGCCCCACTGGCAAACACCTCCCCCAACGCTTCCACATCATTGGTTAAACGAGTTACTAACCGACCCACAGGGGTGCGATGGAAAAAATTCACCGATAACAACGTGACATGGTCAAACAAATCCTGACGCACATCGGCAGTGATTTCCTGCCCCATTTTTTGAACAATAAAGCCTTGAATCCCCACAAAAATGAGACGCACCACAATGGTGATCCCCAAAATGATCACCAAGGTATTGAGGGCATTATCCACCGAGAGTTTGTCTAAAAAGCCCCAGGCCGGTTCCTCCCGCAACAAGGACACCGCTTGACCAATAATCAACGGTTGGATCGCCCCAGAAAAAGCCACCGGAATCAGCAAAATGATCGCCGCCAGCAATTCGCGGGGGTAGCGCTGGACATAGGGCAACAGCCGCAGCAATAAACGCCAATCGTTATCAGGGGTTAGGGATTTGGTGGGGGTCACAGAATGCTCCGACAGGTCAGTAGTTTTAGGGAGTTCTCGTCGTTGATCTTAGCCCAGTTTCGTGAATGCCTCTGCCCCACGGAAGTGATTACGAGGAGTTTCCGTTCCCAAACGGCGATCGGGTAACTATTGTTAATGTATTAATGGCAAGATGCTGGAAGTTTTGCGACAAAGCAATTCTTGTAGCGGTATCTCTGTGGTGGCGGGACTAGGGCAACCAATTCTCATCAAGCACTTGCTCTAGGGTCGCGATGGGATGTTCGGGAAAAGTGCTGAGAGGAAGTTGGGAACGTTCTGCGGCCCGGGCACGCCCCTCTCGATAACAAATCTCATAAATACTTGCCAGATATCCCCGTAAACTGGGACTATCTTCTAATTCATCCTTAATCAACTGTCGAAAATTTATAATTTTGCCTCGCCAATGACCCCGATTATTGTTTAACTCAGAATGCCAGTAAGCCAGCTTGAGCAGATGTTCAAAGAGTAACCGTAAGAGGCTCTTGAGCTTTTTTTTATCGCGCCGACTCAAATCCTCCACCTCCTCAATTAAATTTTCCCAATCCAGATCATCCAAATCTCGACTCTGCAACTTTTGTACGGTTTCTAAAACCCACAGATTGTAGTCCATATCGTAGAGAGTTTTTTGGGGGTTTCGGAGTTCAGTAACCATACCATTTTCCTCAATGATCATTCGTAAAGAGTAGTTTAAAGTCTCTGTCCATTTGATGCCCAAAAGCAGGGGAAGCCTGACAATTGCACTCCTCCCCTCTCGTCAAAGATTCATGTCCTGGTAAAAAAGCCTCACAACCATACTTGCAATCCGTTGAAAATCCCCCTGTTGTCTTGTTAAACTGAGCTTGCGTTACAAATCTTTACAGTTCTTCTTTGACCATGGTGGCTTCCAATCCCTTCGCCGTTTTAACAGACTTCTTACCCTCGGACTGGCAACAAACCCTGTATCAAGGGCAGCAAAACGGGAAAGCCGCCTTTAGTTTAGCCCACAAAAATCTCCATAGTCAGGTGCGCCAGTTGCTAAACGCTGCCCCTGCTCCCCAAGTCAATCAATTATCCCAGGACATTCTCAATAGTCTTACCACGGCCCGCGAGGAGTTGTTAGCGGAGGACTGGCAGGATTCCGAAGCCGGTATTTATCCCAAATCCCTCTTATTTGATGACGATTGGCTCAGTTTTGCCCAATACTATCCCCAGGTCTGGCTGGATAAAGGGGCTGTGTGGCAGAAGATTCGTGACCAGAGCAACCAACAGTTTGCCCCGGAGATTGACCTCAGTGGTTATCCCGATTATTACTTGCAAAATTTCCATCACCAAACCGATGGTTACCTGGGGGAAATGTCGGCAAACTTGTACGATTTACAGGTCGAGTTGCTGTTCAATGGCACATCGGATGCGATGCGTCGCCGTATTTTAAAACCACTTAAGCAAGCGCTAGGAAATAATGGAAATCGCCGTTTAACGATCTTAGATTTGGCCTGTGGTACGGGCAGAACCCTTAAATTTTTAGCCGCGACCTTTCCCCTAGCCTCCCTGCACGGATTGGACTTATCCCCAACCTATTTACGGAAAGCCCAACAGGTACTCAACCAGGCTGGTGTTTCCCTCCCCCAACTGCTCCAGGGGAATGGGGAAGCTCTGCCCTATCAAGATAATTTGTTCGATTTGGTCACTAACGTTTACCTGTTGCATGAACTCCCGGCCCCGGTGCGGCAAACGGTGTTATCAGAGTGTTTTCGGGTATTGAAACCCGGTGGCATTTTGATGGTGATGGATTCGATCCAGGTCAAAGACCGTCCCGAATGGGAACCAATGTTGGAAAACTTTCCCCAGATGTTCCACGAACCTTACTATCGCCACTATATTAAAGACGACATAACGGCCTACTTAACGGCGGCGGGCTTCGGGGAGATTGAGGAATGCCCCCACTGTTTTAGCAAAAGTTGGCTGGCGGTTAAACCGGCTTAATACGATGACCATTGGCATTTGGATACTCGGGGATCAGCTCTGGCTAGGACAGGCTGCGTTAACCGCCCATCAGGATCATCGGTCTCAAGTCCCTGTTTTGATGATCGAATCCAGTGATTTTGCCCGCCAGCGACCTTACCACCGCCAAAAATTAGTGTTGGTTTGGTCGGCCATGCGGCATTTTGCCCAGGCGCTACAACACCATGGTTGGTCGGTCAGCTATGAAATTAGCGAGGATTTTTTAACCCCCCTCCACCAGTGGATCACAACCCACGGGATTACCGAGCTTCAACTGATGACCCCCGGCGATCGCCCCTTTGAAGCTTGGTTACGATCTCTATCTTTGCCCTGTGAACTGACGTTATTGCCCAACAATCATTTCCTTTGGTCTCGGACAGCGTTTGCCGCCTGGGCCCAGGGTCGCAAACGGTTATTACTAGAAGACTTTTACCGGGAAGGACGCAAGCGTTGGCAGATTTTAATGGCGGACAATAAACCCCTTGGCGATCGCTGGAATTTTGATCAAGAAAATCGCAAACCCCCCAAAAAGACCCTTGTTCCCCCCCCACCCCTCTCGTTTCCCCCAGATAGCATTACTCAACAGGTGATAGAACGGGTGAAACAGCTAAATTTACCGGGCTATGGTCAATTAGCGGGATTTCAGTGGGGGGTTACCCGTTCCGATGCGTTGCAAGTCCTCGATCACTTTGTTAACAGCGGTTTAGGGCAATTTGGGACTTACCAAGATGCCATGGTGACGGGGCAACAAACCCTGTGGCACAGTTTGACTTCACCCTATTTAAATTTGGGATTATTAACCCCCCTGGAGGTCATTGAGGCGATCGCCCAGGCAATGACCGCCGATGCCATTCCGTTGAATAACGTGGAGGGGTTTATCCGGCAGGTTTTAGGATGGCGGGAATATATGCAGGGCATTTACCAGTGGGTAGATGATGACTATGTTCAGCGCAATTGGTTTGGCCATGACCTGCCCTTACCGGGATTTTATTGGCAGGGCAGTCAAACCGAGATGCATTGCCTTAGTACCGTTTTGGGTCAAGTGGAAGCAACGGGCTATGCCCACCATATCCAACGGTTAATGATCCTCAGCAATTTCGCCCTAATTGTGGGGGTGAACCCCCAGGAACTAGAAGCCTGGTTCCATGCAGTATTTATTGATGCCTATGATTGGGTAATGCAAACCAATGTGTTAGGAATGGGACAATTTGCCGATGGGGGACTGTTGGCGTCTAAACCCTACGCGTCTTCGGCCAATTACGTCAATAAAATGAGTGATTATTGTTCCCAGTGCCGTTACAATCCCAAAGCGCGCACCGGTAAGGATGCCTGCCCCTTTAATTATTTTTATTGGGACTTTTTATCCCGACACCAGGAGAAATTACAAAAAACGGGTCGTATGGGGCTGATTTTAGCCAATTTGAAGCGCATCGACCCCGCTGAAATGGGCACCATGCAAGACTTAGCCCAACAATGGCGCCGGGAACATCTGACAACAGCGATCGCCGATTAGGGTAACCTAGCCGCCAGCCGCAAAGGCGACCCCTTCGTAGGTAAAGCCTAAATTGGGGTTATTCAGAATCGCAGTGGATTCTTCTGGCCCAGCAAATAGGTAAGTCCCTGGCATGGCGTTATTTTGCAAACGACTAAACTCGGTGGTTCCCCCGCCGATCCCTCCGGAATAGGCATAAAACGCAATCCCCTCTTCAAAGAAGTTTGTGAAGTTTTGGCGAATACTGGCGGCTTCTTCGGCACCAGCAAACAGATAGGTGCCTTCTCGACCCGGGGCGGTATTTTGAAAGCGATAGAAGGGTTGTAAAAGGGGATCGGATTGGGTGGTGGCGACTTGGAAGGCGACCCCCTCTTCGATAAAGTTTGTGAAGTTTTGACGAATACTGGCGGCTTCTTCTAACCCGGCAAATAGGTAAGTCCCTGGGCGATCGTTGTTACGAAAACGGATTAATTCATCGGTTAAATTATCTTTGGGCTGGGTTGGGGGGGAAATAACTCCATTGCCATCGGTGACGGTGACGGTAAAGGTGTCTTCAATGGTCTCCCCCAATAGGGTCGTGGCTTGGACTGTCAGGTTAGCACTTCCCGTTTGGGTGGGGGAATAGGTGAGGACAAGCTCCCCGCCATTAATCTGGGTACCCACAAGGTTGGGATTAGAGTTGGCGATCACAGAAAATGCCAATTCAGGGCGGTTGACCAGGCTAATCTCCCGATAGCGCACCAGGTCTTCATCACTACTTAACACGGGATTTGAGGGATCAATGGCCAGGGGAAAATTCGTAAAGGCCCCCTGCTGGAAGACGGTGGTTACGTTAAAAATGGATAAGGCGGCGATCGCCTCTAGGGGTTGCAGATCTACGGGGGACAACACTTCACCAAAGACGGTAAAGCCCCCGTTCTGACTATCCAGATTGGCTGAGTTATCCCCCAGGTTAAAAAACCACTGATTGGTGGCGCTGTTGGGATCTCCCCCCAGTTTGGCCATGGCAATCGTCCCGGGCAGATTAGAGCGATCGGGGCTAAATTCATTCACCACAGGGGGATCTGAGGCAATCACCTCGACGGTATCGGACAGTGGAATTCCCGAATCAATCCCTTCAATGGTAAAACCGCCCCCCTGGATCACAAACTCCGGTACAGAGCGGTGAATTACCGTATTTTGGTAGTCCCCCCGTTGCACATAGTTGACAAAATTTTGCACCGTTAAGGGAGCACCGACTCCCCCTTGGTTGAACAGCACCACTTCCGTAATGCCACCCCCTAAGGATGGGTTGTACAACTCAAAGCGGGCAATGAGTCCATCGGTGAGGGGATCGTCAAAGTGATTGAAGAGGTTAATCGTCGTCCCCAGGTCAGCATCGGGGATGGTGTAATCTCTGATGGCTTGGGTAACGAGGGGTTGAAGGGCCATGGTTGTGATTAAAGTCAGTTAGAAAATAATAATTAGAATAATGGAATTGCTGGGCAATGAACGAAGGACTTACCCTAGAGATTAATCTCATTTCAGTTAATAACCTATGATTCCTTTCCCGTCCACCATTGATCGCCCACTTAAATTTCCTGAACATTCCACCGAAGCATTGGCCCAGGCCCTAGCGGAACGATTGGCGATCGCCCCCCAGGATTGGCATCGCCTCAAAGGTAACCGCCAGGCCCAGGCGGGTCAGGCATTGGCCGCGGCCTTGGTATATCTACTCAAGGAGAATCCCCAGGAGGCCCTCACCCACCTCAAACAAGCAGAGGGCTGGCTGGATCGTTCTTTGAGCGCCCCCCCCTGTCCCACCCACGGTCACCAAAAATAACCATGAAAAAGGCGACCCCCGACGGCGATCGCCTTCCATTGTGTTGTTCGTCACTGTTGACAGCTTAGGAATCGCAATAGCGGCGATCGCCAAACAAAACAGCCTTAGGCCTCTCCATCAACCCGGGCGTAGAAGATACCGCGTACCTTCACATCCACAGGTTCCTTGGCGCCTAAATCCGTATCTGACGGTTGTACGCTTTCAAAGATGCCCGCAATTTCTCCGGTGGAACCATCGACTTGGGTCACTTGCAAAGACAGGGTGCCTTCACCTTGGGGAGTTGCTTTTTTATTCGTGCGAGCAAAATCAGAACTGTCGGCAGCAGACGGTAAAGCCACAGCATTGTCATAACCCGTGTAAACCCCCCGTGCTTTGGGATCGAGGAAGCCCGCGCCTCGGTAGGACGGCACATTGAAGCCCCCCACAAAGTCTGTAGAACTATTAATAGATGTAAAACCGGGTTCAGTTTGTCCTTTAAATTGCTTAATCGTAAAAAAGAACGGTACTTCTTCCCCACCGGGTAATAAGACGGTAATGGGTTGGAAATCAATACCATCCCGTTCCTTAAACGTCAGCGTGCCATCGCTCCCCACCGCAATACTGCCCCGGATCTGCTCTAAACTCGTGGTTTGACGGGTTAACAGTTTTCCTTTCACAAATTCCGCTTCTTGGCGTTTATTTAACGGTTCTTCTTTCACAAAAAACTGCTGGGGTTCCATACAAAAATCGGAAACCAAATAGGTCTTATTCGGTTCCACATCAATGGTTCCTCTGGTAAAAGAAGAAATTTCAGGGCAAGTATTCGCTAATCCCGTATTTAGAATGTCATCATAGGTCAGTTGGCTCTTATCCACTGCCAAGGCGCTGCCGCTATAAAAAAACGTCAGTAATCCCAAGCAGACTGAAAGCAAAGCCACAATAGACGAACGAAACCTCATGGTTTAACCTCGCTAAGTCAATCTCAAATTTTTTTCTTGTCAGGCCTTGTCCGGCTCCAGACTTACCCGGGGGGCAACCCTAGAAATAATGGACAAAATAGGCTTATTTAAACGAGATCTACTCTATCAAACTTTCGTTACATCCTGCGATTCCGCCCCATTGTCGGCTTCCCTCGCGACGCCTTAACCACAACGACTTATATTGTAGGGTGATCCCTTGTGCGGAAGCAGTTTTTTTGAACCCATGAATGAAGCCCAACCTTTGCCCCCTCAATTACAAACCCTAGTGGCGCAGGTCGAATCCCTGGCGACGGATTGTCAACAGGATTATACCCAACTCCTGGAATTGCTCCGAGTGCTCGAAGACCTCCACCGTCACATTCGCATTGACTACTTTGAACCGGCGTTACCCAATACCCGCAGAGGTCTCTACGGGTTACTCCGGGATATTGAGGAAAGCGGCGGCTGGCCCTACATTGAGCGGGGAAAACTCAATCAGTTCATCAATCACCTTCAGGAGACTATGGAAGCCAGCCCGATGGAATCGACAGCCCAGAACAAAGATTTAGAACAAGGAACTTAAACTGGGGTGCTAGGATTCGAACCTAGGAATGGCGGTACCAAAAACCGCTGCCTTACCGCTTGGCGACACCCCATTGATTTAACGATTGTCATTTTAACAGTATTGACCCAAACCCTGTCAAGCATTCGTCAAATTATTTTGGGTTGACCCATTTTCCACTGTTGCCTGGGGCATCGGATTGGGCTTGACCCCCTAAAATAAGGAAACACAACACAGGTGACATTCTTGTTTTTCTATGGATACTAAAGCGTTTAAGCGATCGCTGCACCATTCCGATAACTATCACCGCAAAGGATTTGGCCATGGAACTGAGGTCATGGGGGTGATGAATAGCGAATATCAAAGTCAGCTGATCCAAGAAATTCGCCAAAATCATTACCGATTACAGCGAGGCAATGTCACCATTCTGCTGGCGGAGGCCTTTGGATTTTGTTGGGGCGTCGAGCGGGCGGTGGCCATGGCCTATGAAACCCGGCAGCATTTTCCCCAGGAACGGCTCTGGATTACCAATGAAATCATTCATAATCCGTCGGTTAATCAACGGTTACGGGAAATGGATGTCCAGTTTATTGATGTGGTGGCCGGGAAAAAAGATTTTAGTGGCGTGGAAGCGGGAGACGTGGTGATCCTGCCGGCGTTTGGGGCTAGCGTGGAGGAAATGCAGTTACTGAATGACCGGGGCTGCACCATTGTGGATACCACTTGCCCTTGGGTGTCTAAGGTCTGGAATTCTGTGGAAAAACATAAGAAAAAAGACCATACGTCAATTATTCACGGCAAATATAACCACGAAGAGACGATCGCCACCAGTTCCTTTGCAGGGACTTACTTGATTGTGTTGAATCTGGCGGAGGCCCAACGGGTGTGCGACTATATTTTACACGGCGGTGATAAGGAACAATTTCTGCGGGATTTTGCCAATGCCTATTCCGAGGGCTTTGACCCGGATCGGGATTTGGTGCGCTTAGGGGTGGCCAATCAAACCACCATGCTAAAAAGTGAAACGGAAATGATTGGCAAATTATTTGAAAAAACCCTGTTGCAAAAATATGGCCCCACGGAATTAAATGACCATTTCATGAGCTTTAACACCATCTGTGATGCGACCCAGGAGCGTCAGGATGCCATGTTTGACCTCGTTAAAGCGGATTTGTCCCTGATGGTAGTGATCGGTGGCTTCAATTCCTCCAATACCACCCACCTCCAGGAAATTGCGGTGGAACATCACATTCCATCGGTCCATATCGACAGTGGCGATCGCATTGGCCCGGGGAATCAGGTAACCCATAAACCCCTCGGCAAGGACTTAGAAATCCTAGAGCCGTGGTTACCCACCGGGCCGATTACCGTCGGTGTGACCTCCGGGGCATCAACACCGGACAAAGTGGTGGAAACGGTCATGGAGAAAATCTTGGCCATCAAAGCAGCGGAAGCCGCCCTCCATCCGGTTTAACTTCCCCTTTCCTGCCTAACTCCCTGGGTTCAGGGAGACACCGTTGTTACAACGCCGTTTATTGCCAGGTCCCATGGCTGAGTTTGCCCGTTTACTGGTGAAAGTGTTACTTCCCTCGTTTGTGCTGTCCTGGGGCATCAAGGCGATCGCCCCTCAGTTTGGGATTGCCCCGGATTTAACAACGGCCCTGATCTTTGTACTGATGCCGCCCCTGGCGATCGCCCTCTGGTTAGCAATGCAAGAATGGGAGTCTAAACCATGACCTTTGCACAGTGGTGTGGGTTTTTAAGCCTGTTATTGATGGCGTCGGTGCTGTGGCAAATCCGACAAATTTTACTCCTCCTCTTTGCGGCGGTGGTGCTAGCCAATGGGCTCAATCAATTTGCCAACGGGTTACAACGACGGGGGCTAAAACGGGGGACGGCCATTCTGGTGGCGATCGCCACATTGATTGTCAGCTTAGGGGCGATCGGGGCGTTGATCGTACCGACGTTTATTAATCAATTTCAAGAATTACAGACCCTGGTGCCGTCTAGCATCGATCAAACCATTATCTGGCTACGGCAAACCGCTGCCCAAATTGATCCGGAATTGACCCAACTGCTTCCCACTTGGCAACAACTGGCTAGTCAAGTGCAACCCCTTGTTCAACAGGTGGCCGGTCGTGGGTTGAATGTGTTTTACAGCACCCTAGGCTTGCCCCTGAGCCTACTACTACTGCTGGTGCTCAGTTTTATGCTCCTTGCCGATCCCATGGCCTATCGTCAGGGACTGATTCGCTGTGTGCCCGCCTTTTATCGGCACCGGCTTGATTGCATTTTGGCTCGCTGTGAAATGGCATTGAGTTATTGGCTAGGCTTGGTTTTGGTCAGTGCGATTACGGTGACTTTGATGACGCTACTGGGTTTAATGCTCCTCCAGGTGCGTTTGCCGTTGGCCCTCGCCTTTTTAACTGGGGTGATGGTAATGATCCCCAACATTGGTTTGTTGATTAGCGTTGTGCCCGCCCTGGCGATCGCCCTGTTGGATAGTCCGTGGAAATCCGTGGGGGTGTTAACCCTCTATTTATTAATCCACTACCTCGACAACCGGTGGCTGGTTCCCCTCTGTGTCCGTAAGCCGCCCCCCATTCTCCGGGGAGTTCTGTTATTGTCCCAGATGTTTTTAAGTAGCATTTTTGGGGTATTGGGATTGTGGCTCGCCGTCCCCCTGACCTTGGTGGGGCAGGTCTTGATCCAAGAAATTTTGGTGAAAGATATCCTCGACCGCTCTCAACCCGCCGCCTTAAAGGGAGAATAACCCATCGATGACGACCCTGCGAGACCTAGGAGAACAGGCGCTTCTGGCCCACCTACAACGGTTTTCTCCAAGAGAACTGACCGGCGATGATGCCGCCGTGGTTAAATCCCCCCACCCGGATGACCTGGTGATTAGCACCGATATGTTGGTGGATGGGGTTCATTTTAGTGAGCAAACCACAACTGCTGTTGATGTGGGGTGGCGGGGCGCAGCGGCAAATCTCTCCGACCTAGCGGCCATGGGGGCGATGCCCCTGGGGATGGCGATCGCCCTGGGATTACCCGGCGAAACACCTTTAGAGTGGGTTTTAGGGTTATACGAAGGAATTACGGCTTGCCTGAAACCCTGGGGAACGCCCATTGTCGGCGGTGATGTTTGCCAGGCT
Source organism: Synechocystis sp. (assembly GCA_035285105.1). Classification (GTDB taxonomy): domain Bacteria; phylum Cyanobacteriota; class Cyanobacteriia; order Cyanobacteriales; family Microcystaceae; genus Synechocystis. Next base: position 3,042 of record JAYKHU010000285.1, on the reverse strand, counting down.
CCGGTCAAGACGATTAGCATCACCGTATTTGGCCATGTGCCCCCGGTTAACGCTATGTATCGCTCCGGTGCCCAGGCCGGCGATTGGTTGATGGCAACGGGAATCCATGGGGCCGCCCGGGCCGGGCTGGAATGTTTACTACAACCAGACCAGGCCCAAACCCTTGATCCCGATCGCCGTCAGGCTTGGCAACGGGCCCACCAACGTCCTGATCCCCGCTTAGATTTGGTTCCGAGTTTACAGAAATTAAATAGTCGGCTAACCGGGATGGATAGTAGCGATGGCTTAGCCGATGCGGTGCTACAGATCTGTCGAGCCAGTGGCGTGGGGACGGAACTGTGGACGGAACACCTGCCCGTGCCGGCCGGTCTGGGGGATTGGGTCGGATCTGCAACGGCGATCGCCTGGACATTGTATGGCGGGGAAGATTTTGAACTAATCCTGGCGTTACCGCCCCCCATTGCCCAACAGTGGTTGACCGTTGTGCAGGAACAGTTAGCATTGCCGACCCATCATTGCCCCCGTCAGATTGGGGTGATAACGGCTAACCCCGATGTTCGATTATTCCAGGGCGGGAAGGTCGTTAATGTCTTGGACTTAAACCAGGGATTTCAACACTTTGCCCCTCCACCGCCCCCCTCGATCGCCGTTAGGGAAAACCATTGAGTCCAATATTGATTACAAATTAACGCCAAACCTGTCAGTTTAGAGAGAAGTTCATTTATAATTGCTCCATCAACCGTTAACGTCAGAAAACCTGTTCCTACTGCCATGAGTAAGTCGCCCCAACCCGCCGTTAACCCTGAAACCCCAAAACCCTGGTGGCAAAGTGGAATATTTAGTGCCAACAACTGGTTTGGCCGCTGGTTTCAGAAGAACGTAGCCAAGTATTTCCAGAAAAGGGATGAGGTCTCGGAAAGCTCGATGTTTCTTTACAAGCGGGCGATCGCCGACATCAGCGTGCTAGGGAAAAATGCGGATCTGATCGACAACGAAAAATTTGGTAATCCCGAGTTTTTACTGTTAATTAAATTACGCTACTTATTGGACAAAAATATCGCTGAATATGCCGGCATTAAGGAAAGTGTCGAACTGATTCAAGCGGCGATCGACGCCAAGGATAGTTTTTTGGCGATCGCCCAAACGGAATTACGCTTTCGGGGATCTAAGCAGCAGGACTTTTATCAATTCACGGAAGATTTACTCAAGGATTTCAAAGGAACGGCGGATTTTCGCCAGCGTACCCAGGTGCAAGTGGCAGAGACCATTTCCCTGATTAAAACTGAGGAAGGTCGGGTGGCGATGCAGGAATATTCCACCCACCTAGACCGTTTGTCGGAAAAACCGTTGGGACTCAAGCTGCTGAGTCTGTTTAAAGCCTATGAGTTGTCTGACCTGTCTATCCTGCGCCAGATTTCTGATTTAATTCAATCCCTCAATAAACGGGATTTACAAAGCTATGAAACCCTGGCTCCCTTGGTGGCGGCCAATTACGAAACCTTTGAAAAAATGGGTACAATCGTGAATCTTCCCCGCTCCCGGAGTAATCCCGATACCTTCGCCCGCATTACCCAGGTGCTGGCGCTGAACTACAAATACGCCATTTCCTTCATGCAGTTTGAAGAATTAATGACAGTCCTCAAACGGTGGTATCGACCCTATCAAACGGCGATCGGCATCCGGGAAGCTCACCCCCCCCATCAATTCAAACAGCCCCCTGAATTTAAAGAGGATATCCTAGGGGAAAAAACCTATTTGAAATACAAAGGCTGGCTAACCGACAAGAAATCCGGCATGGTCTTCTTAGACTTTGATGAAGAGGAATAGGGGCAAAGGGTCGGCCGGGGACGGACTCAAGTAAAAATGGCGATCGCCAAGAAAACGCTCAGTAACCGTCACGACGGTTGGAGTGTGTCAAAATGGATGAGCAGTTTCGATACCGTCTAAATCGACCTTAATGCAACCTACTGATCCGAATAAATTCACCGAGCAAGCCTGGGACGGCATTGTCAAATCACAAGAAGTCGCTCGTCGTTTCAAGAATAATAATTTAGAAGTAGAGCACCTCCTGATTGCCTTGTTGGAACAGGAAAAGGGCTTGGCAGCTCGGATTTTTCAAAAAAGTGACGTAGAAATTGCCGTTCTACAGCAACAGTTGGAAACCTTCGCCAATCGTCAACCCCGTCAGCCCTACGTTGAACAACTTTACTTGGGTCGTGGTTTGGATTTGATGTTGGATGAAGCGGATACCGTGCGGGATAGTTGGGAGGATAAATATATTTCCGTTGAACATATTTTGGTGGGATTTGCCAATGATGACCGGGTGGGGCGTAAAATTCTACGGAGTTTAAACCTCGATCCCCAGGATTTAGAAAAGGCGATCCGGGCCATTCGGGGTAGTCAAAAGGTGACGGAACCGAATCAGGAAGACCGCTATGAAGCGTTGGATAAATATGGACGGGATTTAACGGAGCAGGCCCGCCAAGGTAAACTCGATCCGGTCATTGGTCGGGATGAAGAAATTCGGCGGGTCATTCAAGTGCTTTCCCGCCGCTCTAAAAATAATCCGGTTTTAATTGGGGAACCGGGGGTTGGTAAAACGGCGATCGCCGAGGGCTTGGCCCAGCGCATTATCAATGGAGATGTCCCCGAATCGTTAAAAAATCGACAATTAATGTCCTTGGATATGGGCAGTTTGATTGCCGGGGCCAAGTATCGAGGGGAATTTGAAGAGAGACTGCGATCGGTGATGAAAGAAGTCACCCATTCCGATGGACAAATTATTTTATTTATTGATGAAGTTCATACGGTGGTCGGGGCCGGAGGGCGAGAAGGGGCCGGCTCCATGGATGCGGGCAATTTACTGAAACCGATGTTAGCCCGGGGGGAGTTGCGTTGCATTGGGGCCACCACCTTGGATGAATACCGCAAACATATTGAAAAAGATCCGGCCCTAGAACGGCGGTTTCAACAGGTTTACGTCAAGCAACCCAGCGTGGAAGATACCATTTCCATCCTGCGGGGGTTAAAAGAACGCTACGA
>JAYKHU010000284.1:0-3337 GCA_035285105.1 Synechocystis sp. | reverse complement strand
GCAACATAATCCGGGTTGGTTGATCTACCCGGGACAAACGGGTTAAGGTTTCTAGTTCTAGCCAGTTATCGACAATGATGGTGCAACCAACGGCGATCGCCTCTTGGAGTTCTTGCTGAGACTTGTTGTTACCGTGAAAATAGATTTTTTCCGCCATCTGCGCCGGGGACCATCCTAGGGATTTCAGTGCTTCCACCGTGGTAAAAATTTCTCCCCCAGAAACCACATCAAACCCCAACCCTTCCTGGGCGGCGATCGCCACCACCGCTAAACAACTCCAGGCTTTAGAGGCATAAATGACTTGACTTTCGCCGGGGTAGTGGGTTTGAAAGGCATCCCGATATTGCTGGGCCCCTTGGCGGAGGGTTGCTTCATCCAGAATATAGAGGGGTGACCCAAACTGTTCCACCAAGGCCGGTACGCTACAGCCACCAATTTCCAAATGACCTTGGGCATTCACCGCCGCTGTGAGGGGAAAAATATTTTGGTTGGGGGAAGGGGCTGGAGGCGATGCTAACAACGCAGAACCAGTGGTGGGGCGGGGCATTTCCGTAGAGATCATGGCGAGAGGGAATGGCAAATGAAAAATAGCAGACGATTAATCAGTTTAGCGCACGGCGATCCGGGCAAAAAACTAAACTATGAAATCACGCTGACGAACGCGGAACCAGGAGAGGCCGCCTCAATGAGATGGCTCCGGCTGACCTGATGAAACTGATTCAGTATCAGGGGCAGGTCTACAATGCCGATATCTTTGAGAAGCATCAGACGTTTAAGGATATTTGTCAGAACGATGGCTCGACCCTGATTAGCGCCTATTTCTTCTACAAATCTCAAAGCAACCCCAAGTATCTTGCCGCTAAAATCAAAGTAATTGATAGTTAATGATTTTCAATTTTCCATTGTTCATTGTTCATTATCCACTATCCATCATGTCCTTTAGTCAATTCAAAACGATCGCCGACGTCCAAACTGCCTATAACATTAGATATGTTGAACAACCCTTTATTAAGACGGTTAATATTTCTGTCCCCCAATCCTTGACCGAAGAGTTTCAGTTTAATCAAGAAAATATTGATATTTTTGCCTCTGAAGCTGCCCGCAGTGAATTGATTATTTCCCCCCTGCTCAGAGCCGTTTATAAAAACCATAGCCAAGACTATTCATTTTGGATACAGAAATCCATTACCTTTGATGAAGTATTATCCGGCACCCCTGACTATCTGTTTTCTAAACGATCAGCCTTGGGAAAAACCGTGCTTGAGACCCCAATTCTCATTGTAGTTGAAGCTAAGAAAAATGATTTTGAGCAGGGATGGGGACAATGTTTAGCAGAACTCGTTGCATCACAAAAAATTAATAACGATCCCCAAAAGCCCGTTTATGGAATTGTCACCGATGGCAACCTCTGGCAATTTGGCAATTTATACACTGACCTATTCACTAAAGATAACCAAAATTACACCATTGATAAAATCCAAATCCTATACGGCGCACTAGAATATCTTGCAAATTTAATTACCCAGGGGACAATTGACCATTGTTAATTCTCATAACTCTCAATTAATCGTTATGCCAAGAACAGCCATTATCCAGCCCGATCAATCCTATACCTTCGCAGACTACTTCAAGCTCAATTTTGCCCCCCAAGATATCCTTGCCTACTTTGGCGTTACACTCCAACGCCGCTCCCTACAGTTGCAACAATATGCAGGGTTACTCGATCGCCTAGCCAATCTGAAAACCCGGATTGAAGAAAGCCTGCCTCGTCTTAGCCTAACCAGCGAAATGGCACGCCGAGAATTTCTCATTGCCCCTGTTTTGACCGATTTATTGCACTACACCCAAGCCACCCTCAATGTCGAGTATCCGATTAACGTTAACCATCAGCTCAAAGGAAGCCTAGACTATCTCCTGCAAAACCACCAAACAGTCTTAGTCATTGAAGCAAAAAATGAAGACCTAGAACGAGGTTTTGTTCAGCTTGCCACCGAACTGATTGCCCTGGATCAATGGATTGAATCCGATCAGCCCCTCATACAAGGTGCCATTTCAACTGGAAACATCTGGCAATTTGGACAGTTTGATCGCCAGTCGCGGGCAATCACCCAAGATATTGATCTCTATCGTGTTCCCGCTGACGTAGAAGAGGTTTTACGCATTCTAATTTATCAATTAAGCTGTTAAATCGGGATAGTCATGGGAAAGAAAGGGAACCGGCATTACCGTTCCTCGAATATCTCCGGCTTCAACCACCATGCCAGGCTCAACTAATTTGCTTTTTAAATACCCCAATGCCCAAGGCATCAGCGGCGAAACACTGGTAACTACGCCTACTTTTTGACCTTCTAGGGTAATGGTTGACCCCAAAGGGACTGATTGCTCAAATTTAATCCCCCAGAGCCGTTGTTTGACCCCTTTGTAGGTATTCAACCGGGCAATGGTTTCCTGCCCAATGTAACAACCTTTGTTGAAGGAAACCGATCGCCAGAGACCCGCTTCTAGGGGGTTATAGTCTTCGGTCAATTCCTGCCCCGCCTGGGGGCGTCCTTGTTGAATGCGGAGGGTTTCCCATTGCTGATCGTCAAGATTGGGTAACGTCTGCCAATGGGCTGCAAGGACAGCGTGGTTTTTGACGGGATAAATGAGGGTATAGCCGGGAAAATCTAAACCCGTAGAAGGGATGACATAAACGTCTGTTTCTTGCCAAGATTGGCTCAACCACCGATCGCCGTCGGGTAACGTTAACCCCCACTCTTCTAATGTTTTGCCCGCTTTTTCACCACCGATAATGACGGCTTGGTATTGGGCAGATAAATTTTTTAGCTCGACCTTATCAAAGGGGAAAATAAAGCGATCCATCCAGGCCAGCAGGGGATCAACTTGGGTAGCAGAAATCTGAATCCATAGACTTTCCGGTTGGATAAACACCGTGGCCAACTCCAATGTCCGTCCCGTTGAAGTCACAAACACTGTTTCTAGCCATTGCCCCGGCGATCGCCCTTCAATAGCGTTGGTACTTTGATTATGCAAAAACCGTTGGCGATCGTCCCCCCGCAGTTCAATCAGTCCCCAATCGGTGAGGGGATAGCACCAAAGTTGGTCTTGAGTAAGGGGGAAAGTAATCATCGTTGGGGTGGTGTTAAAAAAATTTTTACGCTAACAGTTTAGGGCATCAGGATTTGTTGCAAAGCCTTCACTAACTTTTGGTTGTCCTGTTCTGACCTGACGGCTATGCGGAAAAAGTGATCGCCTAATTCGGGAAAGCTGAGACAATCGCGGATGAGAATATGGGCATTCTTTAAAAGCGCTTGTTGCAATTGGGTGGCGGAAGGCG
>JAYKHU010000283.1:0-3722 GCA_035285105.1 Synechocystis sp. | reverse complement strand
AGCCTTCAATCTTAGCGGCTAAGCGAATTAAGGTGGTACCGCCACCGGGGACAATGCCTTCTTCCACCGCCGCTTTGGTGGCATTGAGGGCATCTTCGATGCGGAGTTTGCGATCTTTAAGTTCGGTTTCCGTTGCCGCACCGACTTTAATCACGGCAACCCCACCGGCTAATTTGGCGATGCGTTCTTGAAGTTTTTCTTTGTCGTAGTCGGAATCGCTGTTGGCTAATTCCTTGCGGAGTTGCTCGATGCGCTCTTTGACCCCCGCAGATGCCCGTTTGTCTGCACCGGCAACCATGATGGTGTTGTCTTTTTCAAGGGTCACTTTAACCGCTTGACCCAGTTGATCCAAGCTAACGCTGTCGAGGCTCAGACCAATGTCTTCGGAAATGACGCTACCGCCAGTGAGGATGGCAATATCCTGCAATACCGCTTTACGGCGATCGCCAAAAGCAGGGGCTTTAATGGCGGCGACGTTTAAAACGCCCCGGGCTTTATTCACCACGAGGGTCGCCAGGGCTTCCCCTTCAATATCTTCAGCAATGATCAATAGGGGACGACCGGCCCGGGCCACACTTTCTAATACCGGCACTAAGTCGGCAATGGCGCTAACTTTTTTGTCGGTGATCAAAATCAGGGGATTATCGAACTCGACAATCTGGCGATCGGCATCGGTGATGAAGTAGGGGGAAATATAACCCCGGTCAACCTGCATCCCTTCCACAACCTCTAACTCGGTACTCAGGGATTTAGACTCTTCAACGGTGATTACCCCGTCCTTGGTGACTTTGTCCATGGCGTCCGCAATCATCCGGCCCACTTCTTCGTCATTACCAGCGGAAACCGTTGCCACCTGGGCAATCGCCGATCCTTCCACCGGCTTGGCCAAACTTTCGATTTCCTTCACTAAAAAGGCGGATACCTTTTCAATACCCCGCCGGAGAGCCACGGGGTTGGCACCGGCGGCCACGTTTCGCAGACCTTCCCGCACCAGGGCTTGGGCAATAATCGTTGCTGTTGTGGTACCATCGCCGGCTACTTCCTTGGTTTTGGACGCCACTTCTTGAATTAGTTTGGCCCCCGCATTTTCTTCCGGGTCAGCGAGATCAATTTCTTTGGCAACGGTGATCCCATCGTTAACAATTTGGGGAGCGCCATATTGCTTTTCTAATAAAACATTACGCCCCTTGGGGCCGAGGGTGATTCGCACGGCATCTGCCAGGGCATTAATCCCAGCTTCTAAGGATCGCCGGGACTCATCCTTAAAGGAAATAAGCTTTGCCATAGGTTTAAATTACAAATAACGTCAAGGGATTCGGGGTAAATTCCATAAAGCACTTTAGCACTCTTGGCAGTCGAGTGCTAAGACCAAGAAGGTTCGGTTTTCCCGTCCCCGTTAGGGTTAATGGCAGCGGGTAAGGGGGCAACGGGGTTTAAGGGGGGAGGTCAGATGGGGGGAACAGGATGGGAGGCTATGGCCCTAGCAGGAGTTGCCAATATTGCATTGATTCAACGCTTTTTTTGTATTTGTCGCCCTATTTATCTAACCACGTTAAAAAAAGCTTAAGAAAGCCTTTATTTTCTAGGGGGGAATGACAATTCTCAGGGAAGATACTTAAAATATAAAGAATTGTATTTTTTGTTACCGTTATATCGCGTTTATTAATTGTGATTAATTTTGGCTAGGAACCCTGAATAACCCTCCCTGCAACGTTGCGGCTAGCCGACCCGATAATTATTGACCGGGGTTTTCCCCACCGGTCATCCCCTTAAAAAAATTCTCTTTGTGTGGATCTCTCCCTATGGTTACGACTCTTCCTCCCCAAGACACGATCTTCTCCCTGGAGTTAATTCGCTCGACGGCGATCGCCCTAGTGCGCCAAAAACGATTAGATCGTCAGCAGCCGATTTACACCCTCTGCCAATTTATCCCCGCTAACCAATGGTTCGCCGTGGAACGGGAACTCGAACGCCATGATTTTCTGTTGCGGGATCACATTATCGACTTAATGAGCCGTGAAGCCTGGGACTTTCAGGATCAGCATGATAATTGAGGCCAATTTAAGGTTAAGGCCCCAACGGCCTTAGTTCCCCAGGCGAAAGGGGGTTAAGGTCGTCGGATTGGAGGGGGATTTGCTCCCCAAACCCCCTTGACAGGCCTGGATGCGACCCATCAGTGCGGTATATTCCAAGCGTCCACCGTTAATTTGATACTCATCCCGGGGGCTGGGTAAATGGCCCACGGGGGCTTGGGCACTGAAGTCTAAATTCTTTTTGAAAATGATCCATTGACCGTCCTGACGCCAACCAATGCGATCGCCAAATTGGTCATAATTTTCCGGGGCCATGAGCCGACCGGGGCGATTACCGGTTTCTTGGAAAATGGCATACTGCACCGAAAAGCCAAAGCGATTATCGGAATAGCGTTGCCACAAATCATCCATGGTTTTGAGCTCCCAACAGGCAACCTGATTGATGGAGTCTGCTGTTAGCCAGCCTTGTTGACTACGTTGGGCCGCCGCTAGCAGTAACCGTCGGGTAATTTCATTGGCTTGTTCAAATTCCCCCTCCGCCAGAGCGTCCTGTAACGGAGCGTAGTTCAATTGGGTTTGGGGAGAAACCAAATCATTGGCCGCAACGGTGGCCTTGGGAGTGGGGGGGGCGGGTTGGGCCTGGACAAACGGACAGGGCAGGGTTAATAACCCCCCGCAAAAGACAGTGGTGGCAAATTTCAGCAAATCCGTTGCAGTGATCATAAGGGACAAATGATAAACGTAAGCACCAAGCGCAGCACACGAATTTCAGAATAGCATGGACTTTTCGCTAGGGGGTCTTTGGTCCCCGGGAAAGCCCCTTGTTCAAAATTCGGCAATTTTTGGCCTTGCATTAAGGGGCGATCGCCGCCATTATAGATGGCTGGGTAGCGTTGCTTGCCCCTAACAGATTAGGGATGATGACAGCATGAGCAGAGAGGCAAGTTGGACAAGAACCCACGTCTTAGATCTAACCGATTGGAGCGCCGACGAACTAGAGATTGTCCTCCAAACGGCCACCAGTTTTCAACAGGTATTGAGGGGTCAAACCAAAAAAGTGCCGGCCCTCCAAGGTCAGGTGGTTACCAATCTTTTTTTTGAACCCTCCACCCGCACTCGCAGCAGTTTCGAGTTAGCGGCCAAACGACTATCGGCCGACGTGATGAATTTTACCCCGGGAACATAGTCGTTAACCAAAGGGGAAACTATTTTAGATACGGCGAAAACTTACTTGGCCATGGGGTCCGATATTTTTGTGATTCGCCATCAACAGGCGGGGGTTCCCCACTTTATTGCGGCCCAAATGGATCGTCTTAAGACCGGCGTGAAGGTGCTAAATGCGGGGGATGGTCAACATGAACACCCGTCCCAGGGCCTACTGGATTTATTCACCATTTGTAGCCAATTTGATCCCGAAACCCCTTCGGTAGCGTGTTTAAAGGGCAAAAAAGTGGCGATCGTGGGGGATATTCTCCATTCCCGGGTGGCCCGTTCTAACCTGTGGAGTTTGACGGCGGCCGGTGCTGATGTTCATTTGGCCGGGCCCCCCACCCTGCTGCCCAAGGAATTTCAACAACTGGCCATTCCCCCTGGGGGCGGCAAACTATTTTGTCATTGGCAGTTAGCCCCCGCGTTGGAAAATGCCGATATGGTCATGACGTTGCGATTACAAAAAGAGCGCATGACCGC
>JAYKHU010000282.1:0-3021 GCA_035285105.1 Synechocystis sp. | reverse complement strand
AGCACAACGTCGTTATTCCGCAGGGTGGGGTTCCGATCTGAGCTAATACTCAAGCTGAAATCAGGCTCAATGTCCATTTTGGTAACCGTCCCATCGGGATTGAGTCGGATTAAATTGACGCTAGCAGTATCTGCCCGGATGGGGTCAAAGGACCCAGCCGCCAAAATTGCTTGGTTAAGGGTTGAGTTAGGGGGTAATTGTTTAGCCCCAGCACCTCGAACTTCTCCCACCACATTGACTGTAATGGTGCGGGGGGAGAAGTTAGCTGTAGCCACCGCTTCAAATTCTTCAGGAGAGAGGGTTGCAGCTTGGGGAACAGTGATCACGTCTCCATTTTTGAGAATGACATCTTTATCGAGGTTACCCTCATCTAACAATTCCCAAAGGTTAACCACAATCAACTCCAAGTCACCATTGCGATTTTCCCGACGGACTTCCACATTGCGAATATCGGCCTGGGATTTAATCCCCCCTGCTTCCTGAATAGCTTGGGTCAGACGAATGGGTTGGGTCTTCGCCGCATTTAAACTATTGCTACCGCCACTGCCTCCCCCCACTTCTCCTAAGCTACTTGCCCGGACGGTGGGCGAAATCTTGTAGGCACCGGGACGGAAGATTTCACCTACTACGGCCACATTAATTTCCTGTTCAAAACGAATACCAAAGTTAGCATCGGCCAACTGACGTACTTCATCTGGGTCGGTAGTGGCTTTACTGGGAATAATCACCACATCGCCATCGCGTAGGACGATATTTTGACGGCGATCGCCCCGTTGCAGCAATTCCCACAGGTTGAGGCGGAATGTTTCTTCCTCTTCCCCTTGTTGGCGGCGGACTGTGATTTGGCTAATGTCTGCCGCCGGTGTTAGCCCCCCGGCCCCTTCGATGATCTGGGTAAGGTTCGGGAATTTGCCTGAATCCGCAGAAAGCGTGTAGGCACCAGGGGAATTGACTTCACCGGATAAAGTGATACTTAGGGGCCGAGGCTCCAGCAAAATGACGGTGATAATGGGGCGTTTGATGTATTGTGAATATTTTTCGATCAACAAACGGTTAACTTGAGGGATGGTTTTGCCGTTGACATTAACCATGCCAATCATGGGAAATCCGACTGTCCCATCCACTAACACTTGATACTCTCCGGATAATCCTTCCACCTGCAACGCATCCATCCGGAGGCGATCGCCGGGGCCGAGGGTATATTCGGTGTCACTGGGGAGAATGGCGGCGGGACGGGGGGGGATTAGCGCAGTGTTTTGGGCAACAACAACACTGGGAAAAATACTGAAATACCCTAAGGTGATTCCTAAGGTGGCGCTGGTTAGGCGTAAGGACAATTGTTTAGAGGCAAGAATTGAACGAGAGATAACCATATCAATATAATTTAATTGATTTAGACGCAACCAATAATAATAAAAACCGTCAAAATGAACGGAATAGATAGGAATGGGGAACGTTGACCAGGGGGATTCCCAGCGTCCGAAACTGGGAGAGTGACCTTATTTTTGTACAGTTAACCCAGGATTGACAAGGGCATTGGCACATTATACGCAAGTCTTGAATCCTGTAAATGCCCCTGGACGGTTTGCTATCATGCTAACTCCCGTTTAGCGTTTGTCTCTCCTCTGCTGTTTTTATGACCATGGCCCGCAAACAAAAATTTCCCCATCTGCTCGGCTCCAAATGGACGGCCCAACAAACCACCTGGGGCTGGCGACATTTTCAGGTGGTCAATCGACGTCAGGAAGGAAACTGGGTGTTTGCGGAAATGGTGGCTAGTTGTGATGGCTCAGTGCGATTCTGGCTCAATGCCCAGCAGCTTAAGGACCAAGGGTTATGGCGGGCGGGTTGGCAGCCCCTTAAAGAGATTCAGTCCCCGTCCGCCGAACGAATAAGGATAGAATGACTGGCGAGTCCCATCGTGTTTCCGACAACCCGATTAATGGGAAATGTAGGCTCAGTTCATTTCCTCTGTTTGACCCCCACTGCCCATGACTATTCCCATTCCCCAAACCATTGACCAAGCTGTTACGGAGGCGATCGCCGCCATGCAACGGGCGTTGGATGATGGTTACCGCCGCATTCAACTGGAATTAGCCGTCCCTGAAATTGCCCTTCAAGCCCAGGCGATCGCCCTGGCGGTGAGCCAAGCGTTTACCGATGAAGGGTTAGGGCTGCGAATTATTTTCCCAGATACTGGGGCGGCGGCGTTAGCTAAGCGGGACTGGGGAGAGGTGCCGTTCCAAGTGAGTGATTTGGGCAGCCGCTATACCCCCATTGATCGCAAAATTAGTGAGACGGATACTGTTTTTCTGGTCATTTCCCCCTCCGCAGTGGAAGTACAGAGTGTGGAACGCCTATCGGAGTTGGCGGGCGATCGCCCGGTAATTTTGGTCATTCCCCAGCTAGAGGATGTGTCCGTGGTTGGTATTGGCTATGCAGCCCGGCAATTACGGGCTCGCTTTTTGAGTACGCTCTATTCTGCCTATTATTTTCGTCCCCTGGAGGGGGCGGTGGTATTGCGCTCCCATCCCTCCCCCTGGCAGGTCTATTTGGAAAGCAATGATGATGATTACCAATTGCTCACGGAACTGGCGGAAAAACCGGCGGGTGAGGCCTTAGAACGGCTCTTGATCGAAGCCACGAATCCTAACTCGGGACAGGATATCGGCACCACTGCCCCAAAACGGGGGGGAGTGATGGCTAACCTCAATCGATTTTTAAAAGCCTTGAGCCAGTAAACCAACCCCTAGGTGGCGATCGCCAACAGATCGGTGAGGGTGGCTAAACGATAATCCACCACCAGATCCGCTGGTAAGGATCCATAGCCATAGTCTGCAAAGATACTAACTGCCCCACAGGCCTGTCCCATGCGAATGCCCACTGCCGCGTCTTCAACGTGTAGAAGGGTCTGGTAGGTATAATCCGCCAGTAATTCGGTTAAATAGCGGGGATCGGGCTTACAGAAGCGAGAATCGTCCGCTGCTTGCATTTTTTCAATGGCATCCGCTAAACCTACCC
>JAYKHU010000281.1:0-3019 GCA_035285105.1 Synechocystis sp. | reverse complement strand
AAACATCCATGACTACTTTCAATCAATTTAAAAAGTTGTCCAAGCAACTCATTCCCGTTGCGTCTGCTCTCTCACTAGCTGTTGGTCTGGCTGCCTGTGGCGGCGGTGACACGACCCAAGGTGGTGGTGGCGGTGATGCTGCCCAAGGTGGCGGCTCCGATACTAAAGCGGCTGATGCCATTTCTTCACCGGTTTCCTTAACGGGCGCTGGTGCATCATTTCCTGCTCCCCTTTACCAAGGCTGGTTCGTGGCCCTCAACCAGGAAGTACCAAATTTAGAGGTTAACTATCAGTCTGTTGGTAGTGGTGCTGGGGTTGAGCAATTCACCGCTCGGACGGTGGATTTTGGGGCAAGCGACGTGGCCATGAAAGACGATGAAATTGCCAAGGTCAACGGTGAGGTGCTGATGCTGCCAATGACCGCTGGTAGCGTGGTTTTAGCCTATAACCTGCCTGGGGTAGAGACTCTCAAAATTTCCCAAGCAGTGGCAGGGGATATTTTCTTGGGTAACATCACCAAATGGAATGATCCGAAAATTGTTGCTGATAATCCTGATGCCAATCTTCCCGATAAGCAAATTATTGTGGTTCACCGTTCCGATGGTAGCGGTACTACGGGGGTATTCACCAAAAATCTCAGCGACATGAGCCCTGAATTTGGCGAAAAAATTGGTGAAGGGAAGTCCGTCGAATGGCCCACCACCCAAGGGAAATTCATTGGTGGTAAAGGGAACGAGGGCGTAACTGCAGGGATTCAACAAAACGAAGGGGCAATTGGTTACATCGAGTATGGCTATGCCAAAAACAATGGTATTCCCATGGCAGAGCTGCAAAACAAAGATGGTAATTTCGTCCTTCCTTCTGACGAAAATGCCTCTGCAACCCTGGCTAACGTTGAACTGCCTGAAAACCTGCGAGCCTTTATCGTTAATGCACCAGGGGCCGACTCCTATCCCATCGTTTCCTATAGTTGGATGCTAGTTTATCCCAAGTATGATGATGCGGAGAAAGCAAAAGGGATGGAGGCAATGATTGAATTTGGTCTGAACCAAGGTCAAGAAATGGCCCCGGCCCTCGGCTATGTTCCCTTGCCGGAGATTGTTCGTCAGAAAGTTGCCGCCGCTGCTGACGGTTTGTCTCCTGATTACACCATCACCCTTAAGTAAACCTTTAAGCGGATTATCGCACTGATGGTTCTGGGGGGAGATCAGACCTTGACGGAACATAGGTTCTTCCCCCCTTACTTTTTAAGCCCAGTCTTTAGCACCATGACGATTTCACTCTATCCGCGTTCAACCCCCCTCGCCTCCCGTTCTCCGCTGGAGAAAAACCTGGAAACTGGCTTTAAATGGCTGACCCTCGCGTTTGCCCTTGGCATTGGCGTGATTCTACTAACGATCGCCTTGGTGATCTTGGTTCGGGCCTGGCCGGCAGTCACGACGTTTGGGTTAGGATTTATCACCAACAATACCTGGAACCCCGTTAAGGACGACTTCGGTGCGTTGGCGATTATCGTTGGTACGCTGGTGAATTCCCTCTTGGCGTTGCTAATTGCTATCCCTCTCGGTTTGGGCACGGCAGTCTTTCTGAGTGAAGATTTTATTCCTTTAAATATCCGCACTGTATTGGTGTTCATGGTGGAGTTGCTGGCGGCGATTCCCAGTGTGGTTTACGGTCTCTGGGGAATTTTCATTATCATTCCCCTGATTAAACCCGTAGGGATGTGGCTTAATGAATATTTTGGCTGGCTTCCCTTTTTTAGTACGAAACCTGTGGGCCCCGGTATGCTCCCCGCCAGTCTGGTACTAGCAATTATGATTCTCCCCATCATCACGGCGATCGCCAGGGACTCCTTAGCTGCCTTACCCCCTGAACTACGTCAAGCCTCCTTAGGCTTGGGGGCCACACGCTGGGAAACCATTTTTCGGGTGTTAATTCCCGCTGCCTTTTCTGGCATTGTGGGGGGCATTATGCTTGCCTTGGGTCGTGCCATGGGGGAAACGATGGCGGTAACCATGATCATCGGTAACTCCAACAAGCTGAGTGCGTCGCTACTCGATCCCGCCAACACCATTGCGTCCCTACTCGCTAACCAATTTGCAGAGGCATCGGGGATGCAGGTCTCTGCCCTCATGTATGCAGGCTTTGTCCTCATTGTTTTGACCTTTGTGGTAAACGTCTTGGCGGAACTAATTGTCAATAAGGTCAAAGCCAAATATTAGGCGTCCTTGTGTCGATGTCCTTAGTTATTGTCCCCCCTTTCCCCTAACGCCATGGCTGTTGCTAATCTCAAAAAACAACCTTCAGATATTCGGACCCTATTCGGCTATTTCTTTACGGGACTTGCAGGGTTCTGTCTACTGCTGACCCTGATTCCGCTCTTCGCCGTTTTACTGTTTGTCATTTTTCAAGGGTTCCAGAATCTTAACTTAGATTTGTTTACCAAACTGCCGCCGGCCCCGGGTCTAGAGGGGGGGGGAGTGGGGAACGCTATTATTGGCACCCTGATTGTTGTCTCCTTAGCAACGCTGATTTCAGTGCCCATTGGGGTATTAACCGCCGTTTACCTATCGGAATTTAGCGGCGATAATCAAATTGCCCGGGGAGTCCGCTTTGCCACCAATATTCTCAGTGGGGTTCCTTCCATTATTGCCGGGGTGTTTGCCTACGGTCTGTTAGTGGCGAGTGGTATTTTGGGGTATTCTGCCCTTGCTGGGGGGGTAGCGTTAGCGGTGTTGATGTTACCCACCATTATCCGAACCACGGACGAGGCATTACAAATTGTGCCCCAGGACATCCGTTGGGCGGCACTGGGGGTAGGGGCTTATAACTTCCAAACTGTTTTATTTGTGGTCCTACCAGCGGCCCTATCCTCCATCATTACCGGTGTGACCCTGGCGATCGCCAGGGCAGCGGGGGAAACAGCGCCTTTAATCTTTACTGCCCTCTATTCCAATTTCTGGCCCAAAGGCATCAAAGAACCCATCGCTACCCTAGCGGTTTTGGTGTATAACTTTGC
>JAYKHU010000280.1:0-20554 GCA_035285105.1 Synechocystis sp. | reverse complement strand
AACAAGTCTCAGCAAGAACTCCAAGAGGCGATCGCCGTTGGTTGCACCATCATTGTCGATAACTGGCTAGAACTAGAAACCTTAACCCGTTTGTCCCGGGTAGATCAACCAACCCGGATTATGTTGCGCCTCACCCCCGGCATTGAGTGCCACACCCATGAGTATATTAAAACGGGGCATTTGGATAGCAAATTTGGCTTTGACCCCACCCAAATCGAAGCGGTGTTTACCTACGTCAGTCAACAGCCCCAACTCCATTGTGTTGGACTCCATGCCCACATCGGCTCACAGATTTTTGAGCGTCAACCCCATCAGGACTTAGGGGCCGTGTTGGCGGAATGGTTTAGTAAAGGTTTGACCTACGGTTTACCGTTAACGGAACTCAATATCGGTGGGGGGTTGGGCATTTGTTACACCGAACAAGATGACCCCCCCAGCATTGAAGATTGGGCCAAAGCCGCTGCCCTGGCCGTGGCCAAAGCCTGTGATGAGCGCAATATCCCCTATCCCAAACTGATCGCGGAACCCGGTCGCTCTTTAATTGGTTCGGCCTGTATTACGGCGTACCGCGTGGGGGGCCGTAAAGTGGTGCCTGGTCTGCGGACTTACCTTGCCGTTGATGGGGGGATGTCCGATAATCCCCGACCCATTACTTACCAATCCCTTTATCGGGTCGCCTTAGCCAATCGTATGAATGATCCCCAAACGGAAACGGTGACCATCGCTGGGAAACATTGTGAGTCCGGAGATATTTTGGTTAAAGATGTGGTTCTGCCCGCTGCCGAACCGGATGACATCCTCGTCGTCGCTGACACCGGGGCCTATAACTACAGCATGGCGTCTAATTACAACCGTCTCGGCCGTCCAGCGGCCGTATTGGTTAATCAAGGGGAAGCGAATTTGATTCTGCGTCGGGAAACCTATGCCGATCTCCTCCGCCAAGATTGTCTGCCCGCCCGCCTATTACCCTAGGGTTTTGCTGCCCTTGTCGGGCTATGATGGCGATCGGGGTCTGAAAACTGTTACTCCCCTCTGCTGCTCACCCTAACGACTCTACCCATGTCGGGCTTTCCCCCGGATTTTTCCCCATTACTCCCTCTTTTACATAGTGCTATCGATCTTGGTTTAGTCATCGGGCTGTTTTATTTACTGAGCCGGATCATTGGTGAATACCAAACGGTTTGGATGATGCGGGGGCTACTGGTCTTGATGGTGGCCCAGATCGTGAGCGATCGCCTTCATTTAGAGTTACTCCGGTTTGTGTTGGAAAAACTGGTGCTAGGGTCTGCGGTGGCCTTAGCGGTGATCTTCCAAGCTGAACTGCGGCGTTTTTTGGAATTACTGGGGCAAGGGCGCTTTAACCAACTGTTATACCGTCCTCGCTCAACCCCCAAAACCACCAACGTCATTGATGAAATCGTGGATGCGGTAAAGGAACTCTCACAAAATCGCATTGGGGCGTTGATGGTAATGGAAACCCGGGGAACCTTAGACAGTAAGATTTTTGTCAATCCAGGGGTGACCATTAACAGTGAATTGTCAAAGGAATTGCTCCAGACGATTTTTCAACCCAAAACCCTGCTCCATGATGGGGCGGTCTTCATTCGGGGATCGCGCTTAATGGCCGCCAGTGTGATTTTGCCCCTGTCGGAACGGAGTGCTTCCCGGCAGTTGGGGACTCGGCACCGGGCCGCCATGGGCATTACGGAACGGAGTGAGAATTGTTTGTGCATTGTGGTTTCCGAAGAAACCGGCTCAATTACCCTGGCCCAGCGGGGAAACCTCAATCGCCCCCTAACTAGCAGTAAACTAAAAGAATTGCTGGAAAGCGAATACGCTCCCCTGGTTGAACGAGAATCCGTTGCCCCCCAACTCGGCCGACTCAGTCGAAACCTTGGCTCCCAAAGTAAGTGGATGTTCAAGCGTTTGTTTGGTAAATCCTCCTCGACCGCCCAAAACGATAAACAATGACCATTAATCCCGTCATCCTCGACACACTGCCGCCAGACCTTGATCAACAACGCTTGCCGCAACACGTGGCGGTGATCATGGACGGCAATGGACGGTGGGCAAAACAACGGGGAATGCCGCGTATTATGGGGCATCAACGGGGAGTAGACGCGCTTAAAAATTTATTACGCTGTTGCGATGATTGGGGGGTACCGGCCTTAACCGCTTACGCCTTTTCCACGGAAAATTGGGGGCGTCCCCTCGATGAAGTGGAATTTTTAATGACCCTGTTTGAACGGGTGTTGCGGCGGGAATTGAAGGAAATGATGGCGGAAAATGTCCGTATTCGCTTTGTGGGTAATTTAGCGTCCCTCCCTCCCTCCCTGCAAGAGGAGATTGAACGGTCAATGGAGGATACAAAAAATAATACAGGAATTCGATTTACCGTGGCCACCAATTATGGCGGTCGTCAGGAAATTGTCCATGTCTGTCAGGCGATCGCCGAGGAAGTGAAAGCCGGCAAATTAGACCCCCAGGAAATTGACGAAGGGGTAATCGAGCGCCATTTATACACCGAAGGTCTCTCCCATCCCGATCTATTAATTCGCACCAGTGGGGAATTGAGAATTAGTAACTTCCTGTTATGGCAAATGGCCTACGCTGAAATTTACGTGACCTCCACCCTCTGGCCAGACTTTAACCGTGAAGCCTTTCATTTAGCGCTGCGGGATTACCAACAACGCCATCGTCGCTTTGGCAAAGTTTAGTGGGACTGAATTAGGATCTTTTTTCCCCACTGGTATTTCTCCGCCCTGGGATTAAGGGGTCATGATAGGATGAAGAGTCTGAGTATTTGACTGTTATTTACCCAGTTGATCCATCCTCGCGTCGATGGAGTTTGCAAACGACTGCCTTGAGTTGGTTCCCTATGAAACACACGTTATCTGTATTGGTTGAAGATGAAGCAGGGGTGTTAACCCGCATTGCTGGGCTGTTTGCCCGTCGGGGGTTCAATATTGAAAGTTTGGCGGTGGGATCGGCGGAACAAGGGGATGTCTCTCGCATTACCATGGTCGTCCCTGGGGATGAACACACCATTGAGCAACTCACCAAACAACTTTACAAGTTGGTCAATGTGATTAAGGTGCAGGATATTACCGAAACCCCCTGTGTGGAACGGGAATTAATGCTGGTCAAGGTCAGTGCCAATGCGCCGAACCGAGCGGAGGTGATTGAATTGGCCCAAGTGTTTCGGGCCCGCATTGTGGATATTTCCGAAGATACCGTCACCATTGAAGTGGTGGGCGATCCCGGTAAAATGGTAGCCATTCTGCAAATGTTGGCTAAATTTGGCATCAAAGAAGTGGCCCGCACGGGCAAAATCGCCTTGGTGCGGGAGTCTGGGGTCAATACAGAATATTTAAAATCCCTGGCTGCTAAGTTTTAGGGGCCGTCCACCAAACCTGAAACGTGGGGAAATTATGCTGGGAATGTCATTCATTCTGTCGTAACTCGAATTTGGACGTATAGTATCCATGGCTGAACAATCCCCCCGCCCCGATTCACCGTTGTTATTGCAGTTGCAGACGACCCTAGCTCAGCTTGAACAGGTGGTGCAGCAATTAGACGCCGATCCGCAACAGGGTCAGTCCCTAACGGCGGAAACCTGTGATCGGTTGCAATCGAGTTTAGAAACCTTGCGGGGACTCGGGACAAAGTCCCCTGGGACGGTAGCTTTACCCCAGGACAATGCAGATTCAGATAACGAATGGGATGAGTTGTTTGTCGATTCGTTTCCTAACCCACCGGCGGTTCCCTCTCAATCCCCCCCCCCGGCGACTCCCCTCCCAGCAGAACAACGCACCGCAACACGGATCTCTGCGGGATCACCCACCGTTACGCCACCGCTTCCTACTTCCCGGCGACAAAAACCGAAGTTTGGTATTTTAACGACGATCGCCACGGGATTATTCGGGATTTTCGTGGGCATTGTGTTGTGGGTTGGTCTACCTCCCCTAGCTGTACCGCCCCTCTGGGATCAAATTGCCCCCCGCCTTCCTTCGTTCCCCCTCCCCCAAACGGCGGAACCCACCGCAACCAACCCCAACATTGCTGCTGATCAAGGTGATACGTCCCCTGTTGAGGAACCAGGACTCCCCCCTGTGTTAGAAGCCCCGGCCCCACCGACGGCGATCGCCGTCGACCCCTTACCGGCGCCCCCCTTAACCCCTGAACAGGGATTACTGGCGGTTATTCAACAGGAATTGATGGATTTAGAAGGGCTGTATCCCCCCCAGCTCCTCCAGCGCATTGAACCCAATTTTTTAGCCAGCCGTTTAACCGTGACCATTGGCACTAACTGGAAACAGCTTTCCGCCAAACAACAACAAAATTTACTGGATACCCTCTGGCAACGGGCCCAAAAACT
This sequence comes from Synechocystis sp., assembly GCA_035285105.1. Classification (GTDB taxonomy): domain Bacteria; phylum Cyanobacteriota; class Cyanobacteriia; order Cyanobacteriales; family Microcystaceae; genus Synechocystis. The sequence goes on along the minus strand of JAYKHU010000280.1, from coordinate 16,176 downwards.
CTCCTTTGCCCAACTCCGCCTCTATGACACCGACGGTAACTTGATTGCCCGATCGCCGGTGGTGGGGCAAGAGATGGTGGTGTTGCAATCATTAAATCCGTTAGTCGAGTGACCAAAAACCTCAGCCGCCCCTCAGCCTTGGTTAAGCCCCATCCTTTACACTGGTAAATATTACAAAAGATTAAGCAAGGACAGCTATGGGTTGGGAGCTTTTTTCACTGGAGACATTACAGGAATTAGCCCATCAGTATGGCTACGGGGCCGTATTTTTAGGCATTGCGTTGGAAAATGCTGGCATTCCCATCCCTGGGGAAACCATTACCTTAACGGGGGGATTTCTCGCCGGTAGCGGTGATTTGACCTTTGGGGGCGTCCTGATAGCGGCGATCGCCGGGGCGGTGTTAGGGGATAGCTGTGGCTATTGGGTGGGACGGTGGGGCGGTTGGCCCTTATTAACCAAGGCTGCCCATTGGTTCAATATTCCCCAGGCCCACTTGGAAACGGCCCGGGAACGATTTCGTCAAAATGCGGCGGGGGCGGTGTTTTTCGGTCGCTTTGTGACATTATTGCGGATTTTTGCCGGGCCCATGGCGGGAATTTCCTCCATGCCCTACGCCAAATTTTTGCTCTATAACATCGGCGGTGCCTCAATCTGGGCCACCATTATGGTGAGTCTGTCTTACTTTTTGGGGCGGGTGGTATCGATAGAACAAATTGTCACGTGGGTGAGTCAGTTTGGAGTCTTTTCCTTGCTAGCCATTGCCGCTCTTTTGGGGGTATATGGGGTATTTAAATGGCAAAAAACCAAAACACCGAATAAAGTTGTTTAATCCTGCTCTTGACCGATTCCCGCCCCCCGAAGGTGACCAATCCTACCGCTAGCAAATCAATCAGACATCTTGCTCACCTCATTCTTGCTCCCTTCAGTGCCAGTGAAAACTTTCTGAACGCAGCCAAAAAAACAAGCTAGGATGGATGGCGACCCTAGACTTTTTTTAACGATGGATATCAAGCTGATTTTAATTGGACTAACGGCGCTGTTCACGGTATCGGCCGTCTTCTTCGGGACAAAAAACGGTTACTACGACACCGATAAATATGATGGTAATGGCTCTGCCCATTAATAATTGTTGTTAACTGGTTAGCCAATGGCTCGTTCTGCGCCGACTCAGGAACCCCCCATGTCTAATGTCTCTTGCTTTACCTATGGGGTTGGGCAGCACAACGAGGGGGTCTGTCTGGCGTTGACGTTGGGACCCTATCGGTTGCTACTGGATTGTGGTCTAGCTGACATTAGCCCCCTGCTCGAGCAAGATGCCCCGGACTTAGTTATTTGTAGTCATGCCCATGGGGATCACGCTTATGGTCTTGCCGCCCTAGCCCAAGCCTTTCCCCAAGTCCCCATTATTGCCAGTGAAGCCACCCAGAGTTTATTGCCCCTAAACTGGCTGGATCTGCCCCGGCCACAATCTCACTTTTGTCAGTCCCTCCCCTGGCGATCGCCAACGCAAATGTTACCGGGACTGGTGGTTGAACTGATTCCGGCCGGACATCTACCCGGAGCGGCCCTAGCCCTGATTGAATACCAAGCCCCAGAACGGACTTATCGCATCTTATATACAGGGGATTACTGTCTTTCCCATCTTCAACTGGTGGAGGGCCTGGCGTTACAGGGTTTGCGGGACCTACGACCGGATGTGTTGATTCTTGAAGGTCAGTATGGTACACGCCGCTTACCCCATCGCCGTCAACAGGAAAAGCAATTCCTCCAGGCGATCGAAACAGCCCTAGCCCAGGGAAAAAACATTCTCTTACCCGCCCCACCCCTGGGTTTAGCCCAGGAAATTCTCAAACTCCTCAGAACCCATCATCAATTTACCGGGCGCAAACTCAATTTATGGGCCGCCGGTAACGTCATTGCCTATTGCAACGCTTACCCTGACATTCAGGGCAGTTTGCCGGAGACCGTCCGCAACTTTATCCAGCACCAACCCCTCTTTTGGGACGATAAGGTTTACCCCCATCTTCGCCCTCTAGATTCAACCCATTGGCCCCAACCTAATGGGCTTCCCCACATTGTGGTGACAGATCGTTGGCCAGCGGTTTGGCCCGACCCTGAAAGCTTGGCCGGGCAGTGGACCCTCTTTCTGCCTCAACTGGTGACTCTCAAACCGGATTGGGATTGGCAACGCCTTATCCAGTTGCCCCAGTTTACCTGCGATGATTATCTCCTCGCCGATCACAGTGACGGTCGCAATACCACCCAACTCATCCATAATCTCAGACCCCAACATCTGATTTTTGTCCACGGCCAACCGGCGGATATCCAAGATTTAACCAGTCTAGAAGAACTCCAAAGTCGTTATCAACTCCATTCTCCCGCGACAGGGTGTTTGGTCCATTTGCCCATCGGCGATCGTTTTGTCCAACCCTCTCCCCCCACCCCAACGACTTATGAAGGGGAAATCCATGACCTGGATAGTGGCGATCGCCTGGGGAATCGGGAAATTACCATTCATTTAGAAGGCCGCATTAGTCAAGATTCCCGCTGGCCCAAGTTAGCGGAAACCGGCATTCTCGAAGCCCGTTGGCAAGGGGATGAATTAATTTTGCGGGGCATCACCCAGAGGGACTTAATTAAACAACATCAACAGTCCAAGGGGCTAGAAAACCTGGATTGTTGCCTTAACTGTCGTTATTTTCACAATCAATATTGCTGGAACCAAGCCTCCCCCTTGGTCGGGCGACAGGTTAGGGCCGATGGGTATTGTCCGGTCTACGAAGCATAAACCAACAAAAAGCCCCCACCATTGGCAGGGGCAAATCAATCAGTTTAGGGTTTGATGCGTTGGCGTTGAAGGGTTATCTTCAGCCTTCGCTCTAGAACTTGAAGGTTGTCCGGATGACACCAACCCAGATACTGTCGTTGTTGCCGTTACCTTCAGGATTGAGAATCACATAGGCACCGGGGGTGATTTGGATGTTTTTGCTGATCGGGTACTTATACTGAGCTTCAATGATGTAGGGAGCATTGACATCATTGGGGGTACGATCGCCGGGCAAGCTGCCAACGTAGGGAGCATAGGGCATTAAACCACCGCTCAAGGAAGCCACCGCGCCTTCTTTGAAGACATCAAGCACGGACAAAGCCGCATTCCAGGTCCAGAGGTCTGCCCCTAAACCAGAGCGATCATCCCCACGGCCATCAATCCCTTGCGCTTCAGCGTAACCGTAGCCAAACCAACCGGAAAGATTCAAGTTATCGAGAATTTTCCAGCTAGATTGGATGTTGAAGGTTTGACGATTGGTGGGAGCACCATAGAAAGGATTGCTCGCCACACGGCTTCCGGTACTGCCTGTCAAGTTAACCCCATCCTGGGCACTGAAGTAGGAATACAGGTAGGAAACCCCAATCCCAAAGTTATCCATGGGTTTGAAGTTAAGCTGAGTCCCGGTGGTGAAGCTACCGTTAAAGAGACCGCTACCACTGGAGGGATCGTTAGCATTGTCCCCCGCTAGGTAGGCAACGTTCCATTTAAACCAGTCGTTGAACTTGTAGGACATCCCCACACCAGCCCCCTCAGGTCCCCGGTTGACGAAGGAACTGTAACGGCTGAAGCGACTGAGAGCACCGGTGTCACCACTGGCTAAGTAAGGATTGTAGGTTTCAAACACATCATCCAAAGCGGTTCCGTAGGGCCCCACATAGGTGGTCAACTTACCAATGGGGAAGCGGTACCACAATTTGTTCAGCTCGACGTTGTTATCCGCAGCACTAGACCCATCAAAGGAGAAACGAGCCATGTTGGTGCCGGTGGGACCACTCATGCGGGGAACGCTGGAGGCTTGGAGTCGAGTCAGCAAGCGGTCTTTGCCGGTGAAGCTGGTGTCAAAGTTTAAACGAACCCGACTGGAGAAGGTAACGTTTTCCTCAACGGGGTCGGGGCGAGAAGCACCGAAGTTATCGATGTTGTCCCAACGGCGGGAATCAACGGCTTTATCGCCACCCCACTGGTCAGCCAACGCAAAAACGGTGACACCGTTGAGTTTGGTGGTGGTGGAGAATTGGTGGTCCTCCAAGTAGGAAACCCGGGCTTCCAGGTTATCAACGCGGGCCCCTAAAGCAGTTAATTCAGCTTCGAATTCCTGCATTAAGCGCTTCAGCTTATCAATATCTTCCCGCAGAACCGCAACGTTTTCTTGAATTAAACGTTCCATCACGTTCATACAAGCGTTGAGACCCGCAGCGAATTCCCAACGACTCAGGGCGCGATCGCCACGGAAGGTGCGGTCGGGGTAACCAACGATACAACCATAGCGTTCTACCAAGCTTTTCAGCGCTTCATAGGCCCAGGCAGTGGGTTGCACATCCCGCAACTCAGAAACACTGGTGACCTGGGACATATCCAGGTTGTCAACGCTGGCAGCATTAAAGGTTTTGCTATTTTGGCGACGGCGCAGCGCTTCCAGGCTATCCCCTTGGCTGTTGATTTGGGGTAAATCAGCCAATGTGGCAAGCCCGTTATCGGGAGAAGCAGAAGCACCAGAAGCTGCCATCAGGGCAGAGCCGAGGGCAACGGGTAAAGCTTTTAATAACTGACTAGTCAGTTTATTCATTACAAACAATCCTCACACATACACAATAGACAGAGATGATGTAAATGGACGGTCAATCAACTATCCATATCTGGCGTCTCTATTGATATTCCTTAAGAAATAATCATTCAAGGATTCACACTATGTCATATTAGCATTGATTACTAGAAATCGTGCCATAAGATCTTTTGATTGACCATTTTATTTAGATTGAATGCCTTTATCCATAAGCTGTCTATCGAATTGATAGAAGTTGCTCATCAAAATAGATAAGCAATTTTAATCAAACCCCCCTTAACCATTTCCTAATCATCATTTATCTTAACCAAGGGTTAACCTCTGGGAAGACTAGGGAAAATTAATTGAATTTAACAGATGCTTTTTGGGCGTGGGTAAGCGCCTTGGTGATCTAAAAGTTGAATTTTAAGCGTTATTTTTGGATCAATCTTTTACCACAATAAACAATCAATTCGCCTTGGACTTCCGAGGAGAATATCCATTGGCAATGTAGCCCTGATGGTATGAAACCGCACAAAACACGTCCATCGTAAGGGGAGAGCCGTCCCTCAGCAGTATTTAGATGTCGATATAGTTGGTAACGTCATTGCGGCCTTGATCCTATTTTTTAGAAAGGGGTGATGACCCATTAATCACAATGAAAATCCTCATCATTGATGCCGGGACGGTTGATCGGGGGATGGGCCGTTTTTAGGATTGACTGCGGCGTCCACAGGGTTAACCCCTGCAAGTGGCGGGGCATTGGTGGCGGTCCCCCGAAGGAAATTCCCCACCCTAAAATGACGGCCACGGGGGTTGTGATCGCCGATCGCCAAATTCCGGGAAAGGTGAGCCAACCGGCGTTAGAGGCGATAATCACTACCATCACAGCGGCGATCGTGCCGTAGAAGGCCCCATTGGCATTCACCCGAGGGACTAGGACTCCCATCAAAAAAATCCCCAACAGTGGGCCGAGAAACATGGTGGTGAAGGACACCAGGAATTCCAATAAATTTTGTCCTGTGGACGCCACATAAAACGCTGACAGGATCCCGACGATGCCCCAGACCACAATTAACCCTTGGGCAACCCGGAGCGATTGCAGGGCATTCCCCTGGGGTTTTGCATACCGGTCATAAAAATCCACTGTCATACAGGTCGCCAAGGAATGCAGGGCTGAATCAATGGAGGACATGGCCGCCGCAAAAATCGCTGCCACTAAAAAGCCTGACGCCCCCGGAGGAACTTGGTTGACAATGAAATAGGGCAAAATACCATCAGCTTTGACATCACTGGGCAATGGAGTGGTCACTGCATAGAAACTGAACAACAACACCCCCAACAGAAGAGTGGCACTGACTCCCACAAAGCCCGAAAACCAGCCCAGGAAAATTGCTTTGCGGGCTGACGCTTCATCGGCACAGGAAACATAACGCTGCACTGACTGTTGATTGGTGCCCGCCACCGCAAACGCTAATATTCCATAGGCAAATAAGGCTGTGGGTAAAGATCGGATGGAGTTGGGATCCCAAGAAAAATCAAACATCACCAATTTGCCATTTTCCCCGGCCACCCGCCACAGTTCCCCCAATCCCCCTGGAACCCCGTTGGCGGCCGTCCAGATGCCGGTACCAATACCGACAAAAATCATGGCAAATTGTAAAACATCCGTCCAGACAACGGCGGTAATTCCCCCGGCAACGGTGTACAGAATCGACACCACGCCAACGATTAAGATGGCCATACTGGTCGGAATGCCAGTGACGGTGGAAACAACCAAAGATGCGGCAAAGAGGAGTCCCCCCAAGCGGGCAATCACAAATAGTAAGAAGCAAAGGGAGCCGAGGGAACGGGTTTTGGCATCAAACCGTTTTTCTAGATATTCATAGGCGGTGGTTAAGTTAAGGCGAACAAAAAAAGGCAAAAATAAGGCAATTACCAAGCCATAGCCAATTAAATCCCCTAATTGAAGCTGGAGATAGAGAAAACCGTGGTTATACCCTTCCCCGGGCCCCCCCAGCAGGGATGCCGCCGAAAATGAAGTGGCAATGATGGACACCCCGATCGCCCACCAGGGAATTTGCCGGGAACCGCGAAAATATTCATCCGTATTGTTTTGTTTCCGACTGGCGATCAGGCCAATGCCAATCACGATCAGCGAGTAGATGGCCACAATTGCCCAATCGACGATGCCCATAAAATCAATACTCCTCTGCTAGTGACATTGAGGCTAAGCTTAAAATTTTGTTAAGATCATGCTTCCGAGTCAATGTCGTTAGCTTAATGACGCAAAGCACCGCCAAAATGTCCCCGACCGCTCCGGGGAAATGCTGACTGGTTTCTGAATGACTCACTTGGCTTTATTTCGTGTTTGACGCCCCTATGCCCTCCTTCCACCATGAACCCCTCCTCTTACAACGCACTCCTGTTAGTAGATGGCTATAACATTATTGGCCAATGGACTTCCCTAAAAAACACCCGCGATCAGTTTGGCCTAGAACTTGCTCGGCAAGCCCTAGTGGAATCGCTGATCAGCTATAGCAGCCACCAAGGCTTCCAAACCCAAGTGGTTTTTGATGCCCAGTATCAGCAGTCCCCCGCGAGCCACGAACAGCCTACCCCCCACCTTTCCATCTATTACACCGCTTGGTTGCAAACGGCGGATACCTTTATCGAAAAACGGTGCGCCCACTATGCCCGCCATAGTCATGATTACCCCAATCGCGTCATTGTGGCTACCTCAGACCGGGCCCAACAATTAACAGTGGTGGGTTACGGTGCAGAATGGATGTCAGCGAAACTCCTGGCCCAGGCGGTGGAACAAAGCCGTTCCCAGGTTAAACGACAACAGCGTCAACGCCAACGGCGATCGCCACAACGTAGTGGCTGGGTGAATGGCCTTGATCCGTCGATCCGGGACAAATTGAGCCAATGGCGATACGGGATGGACTAAAAAATTGGGGACCCCCACCGCCCTAAAAATTATTTCCGGACCAAGGGTTGACAGTGACTGACCATTATCGCTATATTTAAAAACGTCTGAAATAACGGTCTGTTATTCAGTCTGCCTAGCCCCCATCGTCTAGAGGCCTAGGACACCTCCCTTTCACGGAGGCGACAGGGATTCGAATTCCCTTGGGGGTATTTTAAAGTTGGTCTTTGAAGTTCATCGAGTATGACTCCTTATTGGTTACAGTAGGGAGTTTTTTGTTAGAACCTGGGAGGGGTTAATTGAGTATCAGCATCCCATGACTGCGTCAGGGCTGGGGGAATTTTCAAAGTGTGGCAGGATAGGAACATTATTTTTTGTTGATTTTGGTAACGCTGTAGCCAATCACTTGGGAACGTTATGTTGCGTTATTTATCACGGAGGTTCTGGGTCGGGCTAGGGGGAAGCCTGGTGCTTTGCGGTGTTGTTCCGGCGATCGCCGAGGTTCCCGCCGATGACCCTACCCCGGTGCGTTTAAGGGTAGGAGTGGCCGGGGCCCCGCCGTTTGTCATCTATGGCGATCAAGGCGGTGCTCCCATCAATGGCATTAGCTTGGATGTGTGGCGGGATATTGCTAGTACCCAGGGGTGGGAGTCGGAATACGTCCCCCAGCATTCGGTGAGTGAGGCATTACAGGCCGTGGCCGACGGTCGCTTAGATATTTTAGTGGGGTCAATTAGTATTACCCCGGAACGGGTGAGATTACCGGATATTAGCTTTACCCAACCGTATTTTGGTAGTAGCGTTGGGGTGATGATTCCCCGGGAACAATCAAGCCTGTGGCATCGGGTTGCACCGTTTTTTGGCATTACGGCCCTCTCCTCTGCAGGTATCCTCACCCTGCTGTTGTTTATTGTGGGGAATCTAATTTGGTTGGCAGAACGTCGGCACAATCCTGAGCAATTTGCCCCCCAGTATTCCGAAGGGTTACAAAATGGGATGTGGTTTGCGTTGGTGACGTTGACGACGGTGGGCTATGGCGATCGCTCTCCCAAAACAAAAGTGGGACAGTTAATTGCCAGTGTGTGGATGATTGTGGCCCTGTTAAGTTTTTCCTCCATTACCGCCGGTCTAGCGTCGGCGTTCACGGCGGCTATGTCCGAGTCAGCGGTGGAACCGTCTTTGCAAACAACGGGGGATTTAAAAGGAAAATCGGTGGCGGTGGTGGCAGATACCACCGCTGTGGGCTGGGCCAATTTTTATCAGGCAGAGATTCGGTTAGCGTCAAATTTAGAGGCAGCGGTGGCGTTGCTGAGACAAGAACAAGTTGATGCAGTCATGTTTGACCGTCCGGTGCTAGTTTATTACGCCAATCAAAACCCTGAGCAGGCATTAAGGGTCACCGAAATTCGCATTGCCCTAGAACCCTACGGATTTGTGCTGCCGGTGGATAGTCCCCTGGAAAAACGCATGAATGTACAGCTTTTAAATTTGGTTTACAGTAAGGATATGGCCATGTTCATTGAACGTTGGCTCGGTAAAAGTTTTACCCAAGCTAATCGTCCCTAATAGGGTGATTCCAACGACACAGGGGAAAAAATGACACAAAAGTCCGTGGTAATTGTGGGTGGGGGAATTTGTGGGTTGTTAGCGGCGACGGTCTTGCAACGCCAGGGGTTGACCGTGACGGTACTGGATAAAGGCCGAGGCATTGGGGGACGATTAGCGTCTCGCCGACTTCGTTATGACGATGCGGTGGGCTGTTTTGATTTTGGTACGCAATATTTTAAGGTGCAAGATCCGGACTTTCAGTCCTGGGTGCAAGAATGGATGGCGGCGGGGGTAGTGACCGTTTGGTCTGAGGGCATGCCAATGGAAAATGGCGATCGCCGTAGCCACGGCGTTAAACTTTATCGGGGAACACAAAGTAACCGCAGCATTGCCCAACATTTAGCCGACGATTTAAATGTAATTACCCAGGAAAAGGTCGTGCGTGTTGCCTGGCAGAATCGACAATGGCAAATTGAATGTGAATCGGGACAACGCTATAATGCGGATTTTCTGGTTTTGACGCCCCCCTTGCCCCAAACCCTAGCCTTGTTGGCAGAATCGGCGATCGCCTTACCCCGGGGACTCCAGAACGCCTTTCAGACCATCCGTTATGCCCCTTGCATTACCCTGTTGGCCCTATTGGAAAAACCTAGCCAAATTCCTCCCCCTGGTGGACTGTGGCTCACCGGAGACCCCCTGGCATGGATCGCCTGTAGTACCCAAAAAGGGATTTCCCCGGATGGCTATGGGGTAACGATCCAGGCGGGCCCCGCATTTAGCCAAATTCATTTAGAAACCCAGGCAGAAGAGGTGACAACCTCAATGCTAACGGCCGCGTCCTCATGGTTAGGCTCTCCGGTGTTGACCACCCATCTCCATCGTTGGCGCTACAGCCATCCTTTGAATTTTTATGATCAGTCGTTCGTTTACGGGGCGTTTCCTGGGCCCATTTATTTTGGGGGGGATGCGTTTTTGTTGGGCAAAGTCGAAGGGGCCGCCCTTTCTGGTTTGGCGATCGCCGAAGATCTGTTGACCAAAGTTTAGTCTCAGCGTGATCCCATTTTTCGCTAAGATTCAGGGATGTTGAGTTGCTGGGAAAGCCTTTAATCTAACCATGGGAGAATCAAAACGACGGAAGGAAGCCCTCGGCGATCGCTATGGTCAAGATCAGCGCATCGTGGAGTGGTTCCCCCTCACCAAACGTCAAGCCTCGGACTTCTATACCTGGACCACCAAAGGCGCCTGGATTGGCATTGGAGTGATGGCAGGTATCTGGATTACGGTGCGCTTTGTGGGGCCAACCTTTGGCTGGTGGACGGTGCAATAGGGTTGGCCCGGGTTCGCTATGGGGTCACTAATAGTGATCGCCGGATTTGCGGTGGTGGACGGCGGTGACCCCCTCTTTCAACACCGATCCCCGATCCGTCACTGCATAGACCACCCAATGATCGCCGCATTCCATCCGGTCTTTCACCCGACATTCCAGATAGGCAAGGGCATCTTTTAAAATCGGTGCGCCATTTTCCGCCGCGTCGGTTTCTACCCCCTCAAAGCGATCGCCACCGGGGGGAAAGGGTTTCAGGAAATGTTTCATTAAGCCCAGGTGTTGGCCCTCGGGGAGAATATTCAACACAAAGGGACTATTTTTAAACAATAATGACTCAATGGCCCGATCCTTGGCGACGGCAATGGTCAGGCCCGGGGGGGAGAAGGTAGCCTGGGAGACCCAGGAAGCCAGCATGGCACTACTCAATTCCCCTTGCCGGGTGGTGACAACGCACAGAGAGCCGACTAATCGCCCGAGGGCCTGTTCCGTGCGGGCCGACTCCGATTCCGTCACTGCGGGTTTGGGTTGACGACGTTTAACCGCTTTTTTCAACGCCTGGGCAAAGTCCGTCCCCGCTTCCTCACATTCCTTTAGGGTTTGCTCCGTCGGCTTAAATTTGACCCGGATGGGATCGAAGCCAAACCGGAAGCCGGCGTCCCGAAATTTACCTTCCAATAAATCGATCGCCTCGCCACTCCAGCCAAAGGAGCCAAACACCCCACACAATTGGGTTTTCGCCGCATTGGCTAGGGTAATGCCCAACGCGGTTTGAATGGGGGTCGGGGCATGGCCCCCCAGGGTGGGGGAGCCAAAAATAAAGCCCGCTGATTGACTAATGGCTTGTTTGATTTCCTCAGCGTCACTGACCTCCGCATTGATGGCGGTCACCCCTACCCCCGCTTTGGTAATCCCCCTGGCGATCGCCTGGGCGAGGGTTCCGGTATTGCCGTAGGCGGAGGCGTAAATCAGGGCAACGGTGAGGGATTGGTTTTGTTGTTGTTCGAGCCAGTGGTGATACTGACGGGTTAATTCCTGCAATCCATATTTCACCAAGGGCCCATGGTTGGGGGCGTAGAGTTGGGCTGGAAAGGCGGCTAATTTCCCTAAAGCATTACTCACCTGGGTCGCAGCGGGGGCGAGGAGACAATCGAAATAATAGCGGCGGTCTTCTTGGTAGATGCTCCAACCTTCGTCAAAGACCTGATCGCCACAGACATGGGCCCCAAATAACTTATCGCTGAAAAGTACCTGAGTTTGGGGGTCATAACTGCACAACTGCCCCGGATAGCGGGGATTGGGGGTCGGCATAAAGGTGAGTTGGTGGCCGCGTCCTAGGTCTAATTGATCATTACTTTTCTGAATTTCGACCTGATAGGTAACCCCTTCCAACAATTTTTCCAAGTTCTGGGCGGCGGGGTTAGAACAAATTAGCGTCACCTGGGGAGCTAATTCGAGTAAGCGTTTGAGGGTGTGACTACGATTAGCATTGACGTGACCGAGGATAATGTAGTCCAGGGTTTTTAGGTCGAGCCGTTGCTGGAGGGTTGCAAAAAAAATATCGCTGAAGGATTCCCCGGGGGGATCAAAGAGGGCGATTTTGTCAGCGTTAATCAAATAACTGTTGGCCGTTGTACCCCGTTGCAGACCATATTCAATTTCAAATTTCAGCCTGTCCCAGGTACGGGACCGAAAAATTAGGGTATCGGCGGCGATCGGATAGAGCTGAACGTCTTTGGCTTTCATGGTGTGGGGTCGGGTCGGACAGATTTCGTTATCTGCATTTTATGACACCATCCGGCGATCGCCCCTCAATCCTGTCACCGTGGGCTGAGGTTTAGGCCAATCGGTTATCTTATCGGATAATCGCTGTTTTACAGATTTCTCCCCTCTATCTGTCTGTTCATCCTATGCCCAGCAATGCCGTTCGCCATCATTTTACCCCGGCGGAATATTTAGACCTCGAACGCCTTAGCCCCATTAAGCATGAGTATCTACAGGGGCAAGTAATCGCCATGGCGGGGGCAAGCAAAGCCCATGTGTTGATTACGGGGAATCTATCAGCCTTATTCGTGAACCACTTACGGGGTAAAGGCTGTTTGGTTTACGCCAGCGATATGAAAGTGCGCTTACCCAGTTTAAATATTTTTTACTATCCAGACTTGGCGGTAACCTGTGATGACGGCGATCGCCGTTCCAACGAGGATTTTATTCTCCATCCCACATTGATCGTTGAAGTGCTGTCAGATTCCACAGAAGCCTTTGATCGGGGAGATAAGTTTGCCGACTACAGGGCGATCTCCGCCTTGGAAGAATATGTTTTAATTCATCAAAAACAAGTCTTAATCGAGGTTTTTCAGCGTAAATCCTCCAATCTCTGGTTACCCAGGGTTTACCATGCCCAAGAGACAGTTTGGTTAAACAGCATTGGTTTTTCCGCCCCGGTGAACGCAGTTTATGAAAATCTGGATCAATTAACCTAACTTTTCCTTCTAATATTTCCCCATGACGACTCCGACCCCCATTGATGTGTGGCAACATAAACCCGCTTGGTGTCAGCCCTGGACCATTATTCTGACTGGCATCATGGTGATCAGTGTCAGTTGGTTACTGTTTCATCGGTGGTGGGTATCGGTGCCGATCGCCGCTTTAATTTTGATGTGGTGGGGCTATTTTTTGGTGCTTTATCCCCGCTTAGTCAATCAAATGGCTAATCAGACCCGGGAATCCTTACCGACCCTAGATGGGGACTGATGGCCGATCCCGTGGTGGATCACAGCGGGATGGAAGTAGGGATCAAACCGTCGTCCATTAGGGAATGGCCGAGGCAATAGCGTAAAATCTAATCACAAATTTTTTGACACCCCAACGCCCCTCTTTGACAACCGCAATTTAAATGTCGGACTTTTTATTACAAAATAGTTGGTTTATCCCGTTTTATAGTCTGGTTGGTGCTGCGTTAACCCTTCCCTGGTCTTTTCGGCTGATTAAAAAAACGGGGCCACGACCCGCCGCCTACTTTAATTTGTTAATGACCTTGGTGTCCGTCTTGCACGGCATGATCGCCCTGTCAGCGATATGGCAGCGCCCTAGTCAACAAATTATTTACCATTGGCTCCAGGTTGCCGACCTTGATTTGACCCTGGCGATCGAGATTTCCCCCGTGAGTATTGGTGCCCTAGAGGTGGTAACGGGGATCAGTTTCCTGGCCCAAATTTTTGCCCTGGGCTATATGGAAAAAGATTGGTCCTTGGCCAGGTTTTATGGACTATTGGGATTCTTTGAAGCGGCCTTGGGGGGCATTGCCCTCAGTGATTCCCTCTTCCTGAGTTACGGTCTCTTGGAAATGTTGACCCTCTCCACCTATTTGTTGGTGGGGTTCTGGTATGCCCAGCCCCTGGTGGTGACAGCGGCCCGGGACGCATTTTTGACGAAACGGGTGGGGGATATTCTGTTGTTGATGGGATTGGTGGCATTGTCCAGTTACGGCGAAGGGTTAACCTTTTCCCAATTGGAAGGCTGGGCCAATAGCACCCCCATTTTGGGAACAACCGCGACCTTATTAGGATTATCGTTAATTGCCGGGCCCACGGGGAAATGTGCCCAGTTTCCTTTAAATTTGTGGCTGGACGAAGCGATGGAAGGCCCCAATCCCGCAGGAATTATGCGAAATTCCGTGGTGGTTTCCGCCGGGGGCTATGTGTTGATTAAGCTGCAACCGGTCTTTACCCTTTCCCCAGTGGTGTCTAATACGTTGATCGTGTTAGGGACGTTAACCGTGGTGCTCACCTCCCTCATTGCGATCGCCCAAATTGATATCAAACGGACGTTATCCCATTCCACCAGTGTTTATCTGGGTTTGGTATTCGTGGCGGTGGGCTTGGGGCAGGTGGATATTGCCTTTTTATTGCTGTTTAGCCATGCGATCGCCAAAGCCTTGTTATTTATGAGCATTGGCTCCATTATCCTGACCACCAGTGGCCAAAATATTACAGAAATGGGGGGGCTATGGAATCGGATGCCGATGACCACCAGTGCTTTTTTCGTCGGGGCTGCGGGACTAATTGCGGCGTTTCCCCTGGGGATGTTTTGGACATGGCAACAATGGTTTAGCGGTGCTTGGCAAATTAGTTGGCCGTTATTAGCCCTGTTAGCCTATGTCAATTGCTTTTCCGCGTTAAACCTCACCCGCGTGTTTCGCCTCGTATTTCTGGGGGATCCCCAACCCAAAACCCGCCGTGCGCCGGAAGTGCCCTGGCCCATGGCCGTCCCCATGGTGAGTTTGATTATTGTCACCCTGATTACGCCGATCGCCCCGTTGCGGTGGTCCCTGTGGTTATCGCCGGAATCCCCCCTCCAACTCACTTCCCCCTTAACCCAATGGGCCATGCCCGTCCTAGTGATGGCAGGCATTGTCGGCGGTTTAGTAGGTAGCCTCTGGCCCCTGAAGCGGGCGTGGGCGCGGTCTACCCAACTCTCCGTCCGGGTATTGCAAGATCTCTTTGCCTACGATGTTTACCTCGATAAAATCTATGGGGCAACGGTGGTGGCCGCAGTGGCGGCGATCGCCAAAATCACCACGTGGTTTGATCGCTATGTGATTGATGGGGTGGTTAATTTGGTGAGTTTTGCCACGATTTTTAGCGGTAGCGCCCTGAAATACAATGTCACCGGCCAATCTCAGTTTTATTTACTGACCATTTTGATCGGAGTCGCCCTACTATTTTGGCTGACCTTTAGTGGCGAATGGGCCACCATTGCCCACTTTTGGGCTAACTGGCGATTATCCCTGTCGCCCTAACCTTGTCCGAATTTTTCCTGCTTAAAACCTCCTTTAATACCCGATCCCTATGCTCAGTGCGCTTATCTGGGGACCCATCCTAGGGGCGATCGCCGTTGCCCTGGTGCCCAACTCCCCTAACAACTGCTATTCCCGTAAACTGTCCCTGGCGATCATGACCGCCCTGTTGGGGGTAACCCTCTGGCTGGGTTGGCAATTTGACATCGCTAATCCCCAAATGCAGTTCGTCGAGTATCGACCCTGGTTGCCCAGTTTAGGACTGAATTATCACTTGGGGGTGGATGGGCTGTCCCTGCCGCTGTTGTTTTTAAACAGTATCTTGGTGTTGGTGGCAATTTTTAGCACTGATAGCAACCTGGAGCGTCCCCGTTTTTATTACGCCCTGTTGCTGCTACTCAGTGGCGGTGTGGCGGGGGCCTTTTTAGCCCAGGATTTACTGCTATTTTTCCTCTTTTTTGAATTGGAAATTATTCCCCTTTATTTCCTGATTGCCATTTGGGGGGGGCAACGGCGGGGTTACGCGGCCATGAAATTTCTGCTCTACACCGCCTTAGCCGGCTTTTTGGTGTTGGTATCCTTTTTGGGCTGGTTCTGGCTCACCCAAGCCCCCAACTTTGACTACGATCCGACCTTAACCGCTACTTTGCCCCTCAAAACCCAAGGGGTGCTGCTCTTGCCCCTGTTAATTGGCCTCAGCATCAAAATTCCCATTTTTCCCTTCCATACCTGGTTACCGGACGCCCACGTGGAAGCCTCGACCCCCGTTTCTGTCCTCTTGGCCGGAGTATTGCTCAAACTTGGTACTTACGGATTGCTGCGATTTGGGGTTGGTCTGTATCTAGAAGCCTGGGTGGAATTTGCCCCCTATCTCGCCACTTTGGCCGCCATTAGTGCCCTCTACGGTGCTTCCTGTGCGATCGCCCAAAAAGATATGAAAAAAGTGGTAGCCTATTCGTCCATTGCCCACATGGGATACAT
>JAYKHU010000279.1:0-12383 GCA_035285105.1 Synechocystis sp. | reverse complement strand
TGGAATTTGCCCCCTATCTCGCCACTTTGGCCGCCATTAGTGCCCTCTACGGTGCTTCCTGTGCGATCGCCCAAAAAGATATGAAAAAAGTGGTAGCCTATTCGTCCATTGCCCACATGGGATACATTCTGCTGGCAGCGGCGGCGACCACCCGGTTAAGTATTACGGCGGCAACGGCCCAGATGGTAAGCCACGGCATTATCTCCGCCCTCCTCTTTTTGCTGGTGGGGGTAGTTTACAAAAAAACCGGCAGTCGGGATGTGGATACCCTGCGGGGTCTCTTAACCCCCGAACGGGGCCTACCGGTCACTGGCAGTTTAATGATTTTAGGGGTGATGGCCAGTGCGGGTATTCCCGGAATGGTGGGTTTTATTGCGGAATTTTTGGTCTTCCGGGGTAGTTTCCCCATTTTTCCCCTACAAACCCTGCTGTGCTTAATTGGTAGTGGATTAACAGCGGT
This sequence comes from Synechocystis sp., assembly GCA_035285105.1. GTDB lineage: Bacteria > Cyanobacteriota > Cyanobacteriia > Cyanobacteriales > Microcystaceae > Synechocystis. Next base: position 11,923 of record JAYKHU010000279.1, on the reverse strand, counting down.
TTATTTTCTGTTAATGGTTAACCGTGTCTTTTTCGGTCGCCTGACCCCGGCCCTGTCCCGGTTACCCCGGGTTCTCTGGCAGGAACGCTTACCGGCGATCGCCTTGGCACTGATCATTATTGTGTTGGGTATTCAGCCCCATTGGTTAACCCAGTGGAGTGAACCCCAGGCGGCCGTCTTGTTGACTGGTCACCCAGATTCCAAGGTATTGCCGAGTAATCCCCGCATTGAAATTAAGGAAACAGCGGGGGAATTTGCGGGTTAATTTGCTGTTGCCCCGCTCAGGCCGGGTCAGTAGTTTCGGGTTTAGACTCCTCAGTTTCTGGGTCAGTGGTCGCCTCAGTGACTGGTGATTCGTCGTTGTGCAGTCCGGGTGGGACTTCTGGGTCATCGGCGGCTTGGGTCTCGTTTTCCGCCTCTTCTGGTTCTGAGTCTGGCTCGTCGTTCCAGTTGCTTTCCTCTAATGCATCTTCATCGGTTAGCTGATCTGGGGTGACTTCCTTCGTTGCTGTAACGTCAATTTCTTCAGGCTCTACTTCTTCAGGCTCTGCCGTTTCCGTTTCTGTTGTAACCGAGGCAGGTGCGTCTTCTGGGAAGGTTTCCGCCTCAATGTCTTCGGCTATGGCGATCGCCATAGCCGGATTTTCTGGCATGGGTGCGGTTTCCTCGGTCCCAACAGGATGATCGTCACTCTCTTCTGGCTCAACAGTTTCCTCCGCCACAACGTCATTGTCCTCCGGTGAAATAACCTCTTCTAATGCTTCCTCTACCGCCTCTTCCACCGCAGTAACAATTTCCTCAACGGTTTCTTCCTCGCCCCAATCCTCCTCTTCAATAAAGGCGGAATCAATGACCGCTGCCACATTGGACACTGGGGCCGGTGCGGGTTGTTCTTTTTTGCCGCGAAATAGCCATTGGAATAATTTGGATTTCGGTTGCTTGAGGGGTTGACTCTCTTGGGGTTTGGGGTCTTCTGTTGCGGCCGGTTGGGGGGACGGGGGGGTTAGCTCCGTTACGCCGGGGGCTTCCGGTGTTACAGTTTCTTCCACTGCTTCAACATCAGGAGTGGGCGTTTCACTGGGTTCTGGTGCTAAAACTGGCGCCGTATCTTCTTTTTCTGACGAGGTTTCTGCAAGGGTCTCATCTAACGTATTTTTTGGCTGCTTATCTTCAGTTTTCGGCTGATCTGTAACGTCCGTTGGGGGTGGTGTTGAGACGACTGGTGAGGGTTGAACCGCTTCTTTTACCGATTCCTCCTTGGTTTCAGGCGTTTCGGGTTGACCCTTCGGCGCTTTAGGCTTCCGTTTTAAGCCCCCACCAACCCAATCCAACAGGGAAAAGCTAGGGACTTCTGCAATAGTTTGATTGGCGATCGCCGCCCGGAGTCGTAACGTTTGCCAGGCGAAAGCTAACAGTAAACACACCGCTGCTAACTGTCCTAATAGAATAGCCCCTGTGAAGCGTTGGGCACAGATCCAGAGGACTAGGGCGTAGAAAAAGCCAAAACCACTCCAGAGAAAATCATCTTTGCGATGGAGCTTGGGGGCAAAAAATGCCGAAAAGAAAAACACTACACTCGCCAAGCCAACAACACCAGACAGCATCAACGCCAACATTGAAAGTTACTCCATTGAGAGTTCACCCCTCCATTTTGCGTTATCTTGACCGTTCTGTTAAATCTGCCTTTCCCTCCCCCTAAAACAGCAAGTGGCGAGTACCTGACATCCATCCAAAGGAGTATCACTCGCCGCCATTGCCATCATGGCCGTCCAATTTTGTAGGGAAAAACTCCCGATTAAAATTTGTTGAGGTTAATGCCTGCCTCTTTAGCCATGGCTTGAATGCCTTTCGATTCCAGGGTTTTAATTGCCGTGGTAGACAGACGTAACCGCACAAAGCGATTTCCTTCGGGCCACCAAACCCGTTTCCATTGCAAATTAGCCTGTTGTAACCGTTTCGTCCGGCGGTGGGAGTGGGATACGGCAAAACCATTATTGGCTTTTTTCCCGGTCAGTTGACAGCGACGGGACATGGAAAACCTCCTATTGTCAAATAAAGTCCGATCTAACAGTATACCAGAGGATTTCATTCCACCTTAAAAGCGAGTCCGGAGGGTAAATTCATAATCACTACCGGGTTCCAGTTGATAATCACTACGCTCCAAAAATCGCCCCAGGGGTTCAAAAATGAGCGATCGCCCTAGGGACGGCTGCACCCGTAATTTGCCATGGCGAAAATGCCATTGGAACTGCCATTCATAGCCCCCCGCTTGCACATCGCCAGCGAGGATACCTTGTTGCCAAGAGTGGGAAGTCACCTTTACGTAAGCCTGGGTTTGGGGAAGAGAGGCCATCATTGAAAACGTCAATTTGATACCGTGAGCAGTGTAACCGATGGGCTTTGTCCCAGGGGTCAGCGCAGGGCATTGTTGAGGGTTTTTAAACTGGGTAAATCAAAAATCAAGGCATCCTGGGGATTCACTTCCAAGAAATGATGCACCAGTAGTAGCCCAACAATCGTCCAGGTTTGATAAGACCGAGCCTGTTGTCCCACCCAAAATCCCGTCGGGCCGTCGAAATACTCGGCCCATTTTTGCTTCGGTAATCGCTGCAGAAGCACTTGGTAATTATGGCGGATTAAATTTTCCATTTCCGCATATTCCACCGTGCCGTGGGAGCAATGGTAATGATGGCGGATCACCGCCACCACTAAAAACCAGAATAAACAGGGCCAATGCCCCGCATTGTGATAAGACCAAGGTAAATTTTTGCGGTCAAAGCCCGTCTTACTCCGCCAATCATCATCCAATAAGGGGGGATGACAAATCCGTAGGGGCATCTGGGAGCACAATTCATGCTGATTGTTTAAGACCAACCGGAAGAAAGAGCGTTGTTGGGCAAAACTGGTGACGTCAAAAATAGCCCCTAAACAGTTACCGAGGGTAAAAAAGCGGAAATCCGGTCGGCCGGTGCGGATATTGCCAATGAGATACCCCCCCCGATCGCCAAGCCAATGTTGAAGCCAGTTGGGAATGGTTTCGGTGTGGACGTTATGTTCATTACTGGCCCCTTCTCCATATTGTTCCGTGGGACGACGGCGGAGGGTTTGGACGATGTTGCAATTAATCCAGTAATGCTTCAACAGATAGGTGCGGAGTTTTTTCAACCAGTCCACCGTCAGATCGTATTGATGGCTTTGCTCCAGGGTAAACCCGTCAAAGGGATGTTCTTTATGAGTCCCGTAGCCCTTCGCCTTCAAATCTATGAGTAATAAACCCGCTGCACTTTTGAGCGCTCCATACAGGAGGGTTTGAATTTCCAGCGGCGATCCCCACACATCCATCGGGCGATCGATCATAAACGCCCCATCGGGCACAAACAGGGTCGGTGCATCCCGAAAAACCGGGTGTAAAATTAAATTCAAAAATTTTTGCAGACCCAACTGCACATGGGTTTGCCGCGCCCACGCTTCATCCCCCGTTCGTTGAACATAAAAATAGGCAAGAATCGGCCACCATAATGAAGCATCTACCGAACAGACCCGACCGATCGCCCGTTGGCCATAATCGGCCTTCAGTTCCTGATCCACCTCCACAAAACTGGTGGGAAAAATACCATAGGTTGGAAAGCGCTGACTCTGGAGCCGTAAGCAAGTTTCGAGAAAATTACGAACGATATCCGTCTTACCATCCAACAAAAAAAAAGCCATGACCGGGATATTGTCCCGAATAAACACTTCCGTGTAATTGAGGTCATGGGAATCTTCCTGGGGGATAGCTGCGACGGTCCCCACAAATTCCCCCTCAAGCTTGATCATCGCCTTTTCGTACAGTAGGCGGCGGGCCTGGTCTATGACTAGTTCAATCTGTTGTGGATTCATTGTCAAAAATACCCAAGCGAGACGTCGGTAAGGTCAAAAAGCAGAAACACGTAGGCCGATACCCCTGTTAACCCGCCCAAAGCGGTACGAACAGTTCAGCGGCCCAACGGAGGGAATGGGATCAGTGTAACCAAAACCACCGGGAATCATCATCCGTCCCTCCAGGGTCAACCCCGATCGCCGGAAAAAATCTAGCCCCCATCTTTTCTAAAAAGGGATAAATCCGTTATTATGAGAAATTGTGAGTTTTTAGTATCACCATGAACGCCCAAGCAATAATCAATTCCATCGAAGCAGAATTTCTCAAAGATGATCTGCCTACCATCCATGTCGGCGACACCATTAAAGTTGGGGTCAAAATTGTGGAGGGGGGTAAAGAACGGATTCAACCCTACGAAGGCACTGTCATTGCTAAACGCAATGGTGGCCTCAATGAAACCATCACCGTCCGGAAAACCTTCCAAGGCGTCGGTGTAGAAAGGGTTTTCTTGCTCCATTCCCCCCGGATTGCCAGCATCAAAGTTCTCCGCCGTGGTAAGGTACGCCGGGCCAAGCTCTACTATCTCCGGGATCGGGTGGGTAAAGCGACTCGGATCAAACAGCGCTTTGACCGGGCCCTCTAAGCCTTTGCCATCTAGGACAACGGATTGGGGTCACATTAAGGTATGATAGGTCAAGAGAAGTAACGCTCGGGCTTATCTAAGCTCAGACTGTGCGTCCTTAGTTCAGTTGGTAGAACGCAGGTCTCCAAAACCTGATGTCGGGGGTTCAAGTCCTCCAGGGCGCGTTGACCGTTAATTTAACCAGTCCAATGTGTTAAAGAGTCCAGGGATTGCAGGCTATTGTCGTCAGCACCCGTTTAACATCGTTATTTCGTTAACCCTTTCGGGAGGTAGAGAGGCAGTCGTGACTAGAAAAGAAGCGGTTAAATCCGAAAATACAGAAGCGAAAGCTATCAGTCCGGATCAAGGACGGGGAAATTTTGTCGCGGCCACGAAGGAAGAACTGGCGAAGGTTGTTTGGCCGTCCCGTCAACAACTCATTAGTGAATCGGTGGCGGTGATTTTAATGGTCGTTCTCGTCTCAACCGTTATCTACTTTGTCGATCAACTCTTTGGTTGGATTACGAAACAGCCCTTTTTGTTTGGTTAAATCAGAGTTTATTTGTTAAATAATCTAGTGTACGTATTGTCATGAATTCCACTGACGATCAATTTTCAGGCGCTGAACAGGACGTCAAGGAAACCAGAGCCATCGGCAACGGTCATTGGTTTGCCGTCCAGGTTGCCTCGGGCTGCGAAAAACGGGTCAAAGCCAATCTTGAACAGCGCATTCACACCTTAGATGTGGCCGACCGCATTTTGCAAATTGAAATTCCCAAAACCCCGACGGTTAAAGTTCGCAAAGATGGTACCCGTCTCCATGGCGAGGAAAAAATCTTTCCGGGCTATGTGTTGATCAGAATGGTGATGGATGACGATGCCTGGCAGGTGGTCAAAAATACCCCCCATGTCATTAATTTTGTCGGCTCCGAGCAGAAGCGCCACTATGGTCGGGGCCGGGGGCACGTTTTACCCGTACCGTTGAGTCATGGTGAGGTAGAACGTATCTTCAAACACGCCGAAGAACAAGAACCGGTGGTCAAAATCGATATGGAAATCGGTGATCACGTCATGGTTCTCTCCGGGCCCTTTAAAGATTTTGAAGGGGATGTGATTGAAGTCAGCCCAGAAAGAAGTAAGCTAAAAGCCTTACTCTCTATTTTCGGCCGGGAAACCCCGGTGGAATTAGAGTTTACCCAAGTTGAAAAACAAAATTAGGTTGATAACCCCCCATCCTGGCCGATTGAGCCAGGGTCTGTCCGGTGGGATAGGTTGTCCTTGGGGATGTCCTATTCCCGGGCAATCGCCTAGTGGTTTTTCTGTTACTGTCTAAACCCTTAGTTCTTTTTGAGAAAAAATAAGCAATGGCCAAGAAAGTCGTCGCTCTGATTAAGCTTGCTCTTCCGGCCGGAAAAGCAAACCCCGCCCCCCCCGTTGGTCCTGCGTTGGGTCAACATGGGGTGAATATCATGGCGTTTTGCAAAGAGTATAACGCCAAAACCGCTGATAAACCCGGGATGATTATTCCGGTGGAAATTTCAGTGTTTGAGGATCGCAGTTTCACCTTCATCCTTAAAACGCCTCCGGCTTCTGTGTTAATTCGTAAAGCGGCCGGCATCGAAAAAGGCTCTAGCGAACCCAACAAAACTAAAGTGGCCGCCATCAGCCGCGATCAGTTGCGGGAGATTGCCCAAACCAAATTACCCGATCTCAACGCCAACGACATTGATGCGGCGATGAATATCATCGAAGGCACTGCCCGCAATATGGGTGTGACCATTAACGGTTAAAAAGCTACTTTTAGCTAAATCCCAGTCTCTTTTTATTGTTTTTGTTTTTATTCGGGGAGAAGCCCACCGCTTCGTTAGTACCCAAGGAGTTACCGAATCCATGACCAAAAAGCTCTCAAAACGACTGCAAGCGGCGATCGCCAAAGTCGATGACAAAAAAGTTTACGACCCCCTAGCAGCGGTGCAGTTATTGAAAGAAACTGCCACTGCCAAGTTTGATGAAACGGCGGAAGTCCATATCCGTTTGGGGATTGATCCGAAATATAGTGACCAACAAATCCGGACAACGGTTTCCCTGCCGAAGGGAACTGGGCAAAAAGTCCGGGTTGCGGTGTTAGCCCGGGGGGAAAAAGTCCAAGAGGCCAACGCCGCCGGTGCCGATATTGCCGGGTCTGAAGAATTAATTGACGAAATTCAAAAGGGCATGATGGATTTTGATGTCCTGATTGCGACCCCCGATATGATGCCCAAAATTGCCCGATTAGGGAAACAACTGGGACCCCGGGGCTTGATGCCTTCCCCCAAAGGGGGCACCGTCACCGCTGACCTGGCCGCCGCTGTCCAAGAATTTAAATCGGGGAAATTAGAATTCCGGGCCGATCGAACAGGTATCGTTCATGTTATGTTTGGAAAGGCCTCTTTTTCTGCCGAAGATCTATTGGCGAATTTGAAAGCGCTGCAAGAGACCATTGACCGCAATCGTCCTTCGGGTGCTAAAGGCCGTTTCTGGCGATCCATCTTTGTTTCCGCCTCGATGGGCCCGTCCATCCAAGTTGACATTAATGCTTTACGCGATTTGAAGTTCGAGGAGAACTAAGCGACGATAATTTCTGAGTCATTATTTAGCCACTAATTTTTTATCTGGCTATGCCAAAGACCGCAGGAGCAATTCGGATTGCTTAATTTACCTGCCGAGGTTGAAGCCTGAACCAAGATTCAAAGTCCGCTGTGGGGGCGCGTCCCCTGCCAACTTTTGATCCTCTGCTTCAGCCCCGGCGATCGCCCAGGGGCATTTTTATTGTGTGTTTAATGCTTGCTATCCCAACCCCAAGGAGGTGAAACCCGAATGGGAAGAACTCGAGAAAATAAAGCGGCGGTCATTGCCGAAGTTCAGGAGCTAATCCAGGACGCTCAAATGGCCATGGTCATTGACTATCAAGGCCTAACCGTTGCTGAGATCACGGATTTGCGGGGTCGATTGCGCCCCCTCGGTGGCACCTGCAAAATTGCCAAAAATACCTTGGTTAACCTGGCTTTAGAAGGTCAAGAAGCCTGGCAACCGATGCAGGAGTTCCTCACCGGAACCACCGCCATTATTGTCCTCAAGGATGATTTGGGTGGAGCCATCAAAGCCTACAAAAAATTCCAAAAAGAAACCAAAAAAACCGAACTGCGGGGCGGTGTTCTTGAAGGAAAAAGTTTGACCACTGCCGATGTTGAGGCGATCGGTGATCTGCCCTCCAAAGAGCAACTCATGGGTCAAATTGCCGGTGGTATCAATGCCTTGGCAACCAAAATTGCCCTGGGCATCAAAGAGGTGCCGGCGTCCGTGGCCCGCGGCTTACAAGCCCATGTGGACAAGGAATAAGGGATTTACCCTTACCCCCATCCCAGTGTTTTCTGTTCAGTGACCCCACTGACGCATTTATCAACCTATTCTTAGGAGTCATCATCTATGTCTGCTGCAACCGATCAAATTTTAGAACAGTTAAAATCCCTCTCCTTGCTTGAAGCCTCTGAATTAGTCAAGCAAATCGAAGAAGCCTTTGGCGTTAGTGCTGCTGCCCCCGTTGGCGGTATGGTTATGGCGGCCCCCGGTGCTGCTGCCCCCGCTGAAGCGGCGGAAGAAAAAACGGAATTCGATGTTGTCCTCGAAGAAGTTCCTGCCGATAAGAAAATTGCTGTCCTTAAAGTGGTCCGCACCATTACCGGTTTGGGTCTCAAGGAAGCCAAAGAGTTGGTGGAATCTGCGCCTAAAGCCATTAAAGAAGCAACGGGCAAAGACGATGCTGAAGCCATCAAAAAACAACTCGAAGAAGCCGGCGGGAAAGCCAGCGTCAAATAGTGTTGGCCAAGAAAACCTAGCCATCTTCGCAAAACACAATGGGCTAATGGCGATCGCCAACACCACGGCATCGTCATTAATCCGGTTAAATTTGTTCAAGATCGAGACTGCCTCGGTCTTTTTTTATTTCAATTTCAGAAATTCAGACAGGGAAAAACCATGGCTTACTGGCTCATGAAATCCGAACCCAACGTTTATAGCCTGGCCGACCTAGCGCAGGACGGGGAAACCCTGTGGGACGGGGTCAGAAACTACCAAGCCCGTAATTTTCTGCAAGCCATGCAAGTGGACGATCACGCGTTTTTCTATCACTCCAATTGCAAGCCCCCCGGCATTGTGGGCATGATGACCATTACCGCCACCCAGGTGGTAGACCCGACCCAGTTTGACCCTGAGAGCGCTTATTTTGACCCCAAAGCGACCCCAGCAAAGCCCCGCTGGATCACGGTCAAAACTCAATTTGAGCAGCAATTTCCCCAGATGATCGATCTGGCAACCTTGAAAGTCCACTTCACCCCCGATGAATTATGGGTGGTCAGAAAAGGGAGTCGCTTATCGGTGCTTCCCGTGGAAGCGGCGATCGCCCAACGGTTAATCGACCTGGGACAAGGGGAAGGAAAGTGATAATATTAAAGACTGTGTCTTTTTTTTGGAGATTGGGTCATGACTCAGCGAACCCTTGGCGGTACAAACCGCAAACAAAAACGTACGTCCGGTTTTCGCGCTAGAATGCGCACCCATAACGGCCGCAAAGTTATTCAAGCTCGTCGTAGCAAAGGTCGTCATCGGCTGGCGGTTTAATTCGGCAAGCGGGGGATTATGCCAACCGTTCACTCCCCTCCCTGCCGGTGCGCCGAAATCTGCCCTGATATCGATCACGATCTAACCGCGTGGGACTGCCAAAATTACTCCGCTTAAAGCATTGGCAAGATTTTCAAACTGTTTATCAGCAAGGTAAACGGTTTCGGCGCAGTCATCTATTACTGCGCGTCTTAAGCGATAATCAGCGCCAAACGAGTCGCTTTGGCATTACGGTTAGTCAAAAAGTTAGCAAAAAAGCAACGGATCGTAACCGCATTAAACGCCAAATAAGGGCAGCGCTTCTGCGGCTAAGTCCCCACATCCAGCCCGGGTTTGATGTGGTCATTATCGTTCTGCCCCAAGGGATTGGGTGCAAATATGAACGTTTTTTGCGAGAATTAGAGCAGTTACTTAGCCAGGCCGGGATCATCACCTATGGGAATTCGAGAAACGACTTACTATGAAGGTGGCCCCCACATCGGGGACCTCATTATCAATATTTTTCTAGGCTTTACTGTCATCTTTCTTCCCTTGACCATTGGGGCGATCGTCCGGGCAATTTGGCTGCGTTACAAAATTACGGATCGCCGCATTTCCGTGACCGGCGGCTGGATGGGTAAAGACCGTACCGATATCGTTTATGGTGAAATCACAAAAATGATTAAAATGCCAAGGGGGATCGGTCTCTGGGGGGACATTGTTGTGACCCTCAACGATAAAAGTCGGCTGGAACTGCGGGCAATGCCCAATTTCCGTGAAGTTTATGATTACATGGCCGAACGGGTTGCCAACAAAACAGGTCGCCCTTTGGAGACAATCACCCAACAATAAGTCTGAGAATCTAGAACTGGGTTTTCACGGTTTTAATACCTTTAACGTTTGTCATTTACAACAATTGCCCACTTAACCGTGTCGGCAGTATTCGTCTAGAGAGCTTTTCAGCAATGGATTTCGGTATTGGTTTTATTTCGACAAACATCATGCTGCCAATCCTGGATTTTTTCTTCGGGATTGTTCACAGCTATGGTTTTGCGATTATTGCGCTCACCTTAGTAATTCGTTTGGGGCTTTACCCTCTCAGCGCGGGGCAAATCCGTAACATGCGTAAAATGCGGATTACCCAACCCCTGATGAAGGAGCGCCAAGAGGAAATTCAAAAACGGTATAAAGACGATCCCGCCAAACAACAGGAGGAAATGGCGAAGGTCATGCAGGAGTTTGGCAACCCCTTGGCCGGGTGTTTGCCGTTACTGTTACAAATGCCCATTTTGTTTGCCCTCTTCGCTACCCTGAGGGGGTCACCGTTTTCCGACATCAATTACACCGTTGACGTTCAAATTCTGCCCAAAGAACAAATTGAGCGGATTGTGCCCCAGACCTACGAAACGAAACCCCAAAATATCTATGTGGATGAGGCGCTGCACTATCCGATCGCCGCATTGCTGCCTGGGGGAAATCGGTTAGCGGTGGGGGACACAACCCACATCGAGATCCAAACCAATGACGGCCAACCCTTTGATCAGGTAACGCCGACCACTAATCGCGGAATTTTAACCCCCACCTACAGCATTACCAAAGGGGAAGACCGGGTCGCGGTGCAACCGGATGGAACCATTGAAGCGTTAGTCCCCGGTGATGCCACGGTGCAGGTGACCATTCCGGGGATTGCTGCCCGCACTGGCTTTTTGTTTATTAAAGCGTTAGGGCAAGTGGGGGTAACGGGGGAAAATGGCGAAATTAACTGGGATATCCTGGGCATGATCATTTTCTTCGGCTTTAGTATCTACCTAAACCAAGAATTGTCCGGCAGTTCCGGCGGCGCAGGCGGAGCCAATGCCCCAGCCCAGCAACAACAAACCATCAATAAAATTACCCCGATTTTATTCAGCGGTATGTTTCTTTTCTTCCCGTTGCCTGCGGGGGTATTGATGTACATTGTCATGGCCAATGTTTTTCAAACCCTGCAAACGGTGATTTTGATGCGGGAACCCTTACCTGAAAATATCCAAAAACTCTTGGATGAACAGGTAAAAGCCAGCCAATCCCGGGAAACATTACCCTTTGAGAAAAAAGGCGGTAAGAAGAAAGAAAAAACATCCTAATGCACACTGGGGGCGGAGAGAATGGTTAAATCTTTGCCCCAAGGTTTTAATGTTACGCTTTTCAAAGTTAGTAGGGTGAATGTCAATAATGGACGCAACGGTTAGTCAAGCTCAGATCTGGTTGGAGCAATTGTTAAAATTGATGGGCTTTCCCAGTACCGTGACGGTGGAAGACCGCACCGAAAAAACCCTAGTGATGGGGCCGTGGTTAGTTATTGATGCCAGTCCGTTAACCCCTGAGCAAAAGCAGCATCTATTAGCTGACCAGGGAGCACCGTTGGATGCGATTCAATATTTAATCAATACAGCCATGAATACCGGAAGTCGGGGAAATCCGGAGAGCCTACCCCCGTTTACCGTGGAGTTAGGGGATTTTCGTCAGCGTCGGCAATTAGAGTTGATTGCATTATCGGAAGCTGCCGCCCAACAAGTCCGCGATACCCACCAACCGGTGGCCATGGAAGGCATGTCCTCTGGCGATCGCCGTCAGGTGCATAGTTTTTTTGAAGAGAGTGCCGATCTGGAAACAGAAAGTCAGGGGCAAGAACCCCATCGGCGGTTAGTGATCCGTCCCCGGCGCTAAATGGAATCAATGGCATTTTCCCGTCGAGAACAGGCCCTTACTTGGCTCCAGGAGCAGGTTTCCCCCCAACGCTTAGATCACATTTTGGGGGTAGAATCCAC
>JAYKHU010000278.1:0-17204 GCA_035285105.1 Synechocystis sp. | reverse complement strand
GCAAATACTTCTGCCATCACATCCCGACCCACAAAGCGCGTCGCATCATAGCGACTATCCCACCAAATCCAACCACTGGAATCCGCCCAAACCCCATGCTTTTTCAACACAGGTAAACGGGTTAAAGCCAATCCTCCCAAAACAAAATCCGGGCGAGTCCATTGCAGCAACTCATCAAACGCCTCATTGGATAATCCAAAACTTAAACCCGTTCTATTTTCATTACTGGCTCGTAACAATCCCCCCAACGCAATTTTGGGATAGCCAATATTTCGATATTCATCAATTAATCCCTGAATAAAACCATTGCGGGACTGAAGATAATTAACACCACGATTCATCCCCGACCAAACCGTTTCATATAATGGATAACCCACCTGAACAACACCAACCAACTGATAGGATCTTATTTTACTGACATATTCAGACCAAACAAGACGCGCTAAATGTAAAGACAATAACGGCTCATGGATAATATCCGGCGCAATCACATAATCCGGCGAAAACTGATCACATCGATCTAAAAAATGACGAATAAATGAGAGTAACTGGCTCTCCTTTGCCACTGCTAAACGCCGCCGCCAAAATTCATTTTCCCAATAGCATTCAACTTGTAAATACCAAGGAATTTTATGGGGATCGCTATACGCCGAGAAATTTTTGGGCATTTCAAAGACGCCACTATCAATAAAATAGGTTTGTCTTAAACGCCTTAAGCCTATTAAAAAATTATCAGATTCCTGAAAGGTTGCTAGGATACCAAAATTTTCTTGGCGGAATTCCTGCAACCGCTCTAGATGTTTAGAACGGTTAACGACAAAAATGGGCATAAATTGATGATTATGGATCATATTCAGGAAAATCCAGTTTAATGGAGACAATTCATATTGATAAACCCCTCATTCTTTTGCAATTTTAACAATCCCATTGTGTAAACAGGAAAGACAATCTGCTAGGCTTAGGGACGCTGTGGTTGTGGGAGATGTCAAAATGACCTTAATTCAGATATTAAACGGATTGCAATGGCTGTGTCTGTTGCCGATTGTGGGTGGCTCAGTCTACGGGATTTTGACCATATTCACGACCCCCAAATTTTTGGCTCGAACAATACCCCGGCACGATTTTTTCCCGGCGGTGTCTGTGTTTAAACCGGTACGAGGACTCGAAAAGAACCTAGAACGCAATCTCCGTTCCATTGCCCAGCAAGACTACCTAAACTATCAAGTCATCTATTCTGTTCAAGATCCTGACGATGCTGCATTGCCAATTTTACAGGCGATCGCAGCGGAATTTGGCCCAGAACGTATCACTGTGGTGATTGATAGGGTACAGACGGGGGCAAATGGCAAGATCAATAATATCCTCGGTGCATTACCAAAAGCGAAACATGACATTTTAGTGATCAGTGACAGCGACGTTTGTTTGCGTCCCGATTATCTAAAAACCCTTGTGTCTCCTTTGGCCGACCCCCAAGTGGGTTGTGTGTGCACTCCGTTTAAATTAACCGAAGCTCAGTCTTGGTACGAAGCTCTGGAGTTATTAACCATTAATGCGGATTTTATGCCGAGTGTAATTTTTGCCGAAGTGACTGGGGCCGCTAAAGCCTGTCTTGGCCCTTCCATTGCTATCCGGCGATCGACCTTGGATAACGTGGGGGGCTTGGCGAGCCTCGCCGACTATTTGGTGGAGGACTATGAGTTGGGGCGGCGGGTCTGGACAAGTGGTCTACAAATGGTCTTGTTGCCCTATGTGATCGATGCAGTGGTTGATCTTGATGGTGGTCAATCTTGGTGGCGTCATCAAGTTTACTGGGATCAGAATACGTTTTTGGCCAGTCCAGCCCCGTTTGTGGCGACGGTCATCATTCGTGCGGTGCCCTTTGCCATTTTACTCACGCTGTTCCAACAGGGAAGTCCCCTCAGCTGGGGGATTTTATTGATGACGATCGCCATTCGACTCGGTTCGGCGGCGATCGTTGCCCGACAATTACACGACCCAGAAAGCTTACGTTACCTATTTCTATTACCCATTCGGGATTGTTTCGGACTAATTTTTTGGGCCCTGGCCTTCAGCCAACGCACTGTGACGTGGCGGGGGGTGGAATATCGACTCACCAAAGGGGGCAAGATGGTTCCCCTCTCCCCATAACGTCCTCTGAGGCCCCGGGGGCAATGCCTACTATCCCTGCAGAAATGTAAATTTTTGTATCTTTTTTAGTATGATTGCCCTTAGCGCCTGAGTTGGTCTAAAATAGTCCGAGAGTCCTCAATACATTCTTATAGGAGACATTTGATGGAACCACTCACCCGTGCCCAGAAAGAATTGTTTGATTGGTTGGTTAGTTACATTGATGAAACCCAACACGCACCGTCGATTCGGCAGATGATGCGAGCGATGAATTTGCGCTCCCCGGCCCCGATCCAAAGTCGATTAGAACGGCTACGGAACAAGGGTTATGTGGATTGGACCGACGGGAAGGCCCGCACCCTCCGCATTTTGCACCAGAAACCGAAAGGAGTCTCCATCCTGGGGGAACTGAAGGGGGGAGAACTGATTGAAGCTAACGCCGAGGAAGTGGAAAAAATCGATTTTGCCCCCCTCATGAAAAAATCCTCTGCCTTTGCTTTGAAAGTGGCGGGGAATGACCTAGTCGATGACTCGATTATCGAAGGCGATATGATCATCCTGCGCTCGGTGTCGGGGGATGAAACCATTGAAGATGGGGCCCTTGCCGCAGTGAGTGTTAAGGGCGGGAAGATCGCCATTAAACGCTACTACCAAGACGGCAGCAAAGTCATTCTCAAAGCCTCCAACAATAAAGGTCCCGGTCAAGAAATGAAAGCCAGTGAGGTGGAAATTCAAGGGATTTTAATCGGCGTTTGGCGGAGTTTTGGGTAAGGGCGGTGGCGGTTATTTCCCTAAGCAACCGCAACCGCTTTAGGATAAACCCTTTGATACCTGCTGGCTCTAGAAGTCAGTGGGTATTTTGTCGTTGTCGTTGATCGAAGGAACGGGTTTATTGGTGGGGTGCAGCCCCTGGGACGCAGCGTTTGCCAAATTAGCCCCCAGTTTAGGCAATCTGTCTTAGGTTAGAGATTATTATTTTTTGACAGTGTAGATAGCCCTTTAAGCAGTCCGAAAATAGTCAGCTAAACGGTGATATTGGGGCGCCTGGGCGGAGGGAAAGTATAAATGGTCGGAGGCGTCTATATGAATGGTATGGATGGGGATGATTTCCACCACACTATTGCTGTAAGCCACTCCCTGTAAAGATTTAACGAGGGTTGATGTCCAGACTTCGTCGCGAACAATGCCCCCCTGTTGTTCGATCCATTGACTCACATGATGATGGGCAATGCCAGCTAGTTGTTCTCCAGTGAACGTGGGGGTAAAAAAAATATCGTCACGCCAGCCCCATAGATTTCCTGTGCTTGTTTCTAGCCAATGTCCCTGGTTATTTGTCAAAATTGCTTCCTGGGATTGTTGACGTTGGGCAGTTTGTTGTGCTAGCCAGGGCGCTAAGTAATTTCCGGTTTTCCAGTCAGCCAGGGAACGCTGAAATCGCCCTGGGGGCATTAGCCACGCTGCAATGCCTTGGCGTTGGCGCTGGTCGAGATCCGGGGGTAAAGACCGACCGACGATCCACCCCTGTCCTGCGGGAAAGAGGGTGATCCGTAAAACGGGATATTCCTGGCCCAAACGTTGCGCCGCCTGGGTTAAGCCAGACCAATCGGGAAACGGCCATCCCAACTCAGCTAAAGTTTGACGGAGCCGATCGCCGTGGGCCGGCCAATGGGTGAGGGGATGGAAGAGATTGTGGTCATAGACCCGTAATGTGGTGAAAATTGTCGCACCATACAGTAATCCCGGTTCGGCGATCGGGAGTTGGATAACGTCCTGCTCAAACCATTGCCCATCAAACCAATACCGCATGGATTGCCTGTGTTGAAGTGATTGTTGTGATTAATAGCCGGCGGTTTGTAGAATGTGGGTCATTTTTTCCGCCACCGTCGGTAACTGTTCCAACATGGCAAAATGGCCGCAGTTGGCTAATTCGATCACATTTTGCCCCATGGGATAAAAAGATTCATGAAAACTGGCGAGGTAGCTCACGTATTTTGTTTCCATCACCCGATCCTGTTGGCCCGCAAAAAAATAAAGCGGTTGGCTAATTGCGGAAACTAATTGGGGAAGCCGATGCACCTCCGCTTCGGTGGTGGTTTCTAATAATGATCCCCGGGCCGCTGCCCCATCTGCCCGCAATAAATCGAGCAAACGTTGATGCCCCCAATGCCGTTCTAGGGGTTGACGAACCATTAACCGACTAAAAATAAAATCTAAACCGGGGACTGTTTCCAACCAGGCCGGGCGAAACTTAACTAAATTTTCTCCCGCTGACCGAAATCGTTCAAACGCATCCTTGAGATAAATCCCGCCCCCTGCATTCAAACAAATCACCCCTTCTACCCGCTGCGGACAGGTATAAGCACCCCAAATGCCAATGCTGCCACCGAGGGAATGCCCAATTACCCACGCCCGGTCAATCTGAAGCTGTGCCAACAAAATTTCAAGATCTTCCGCGTAGGCTGCCAAACTATAGTTTCTGGGGGTCGTGCAGGAACCTTGAGAATCCCCAAATCCTCGCAAATCGTAGCTTATACAGGAATACTGATTCGCTAAAATCTTGATTAACGGTAACCAGTAATGGCGGCTTAGTAACCAGCCGTGAACAAAAACTAAGGTGGGAAAAGACGGTGTTGACGGAGTGCCATACCGGTCGTAATGGTGAGGAATTCCCAGAATGTCAAGGATGGGCATTGCGATCACAAATTCATCAAACGATGATTAGGCGGCAAATTCAATTGTAAGGTACCGTTTGTCCTTAATCATCATTGGGCGGCTCCCCCGCACGGATTTCTTCAGTGAACATATAACAATACCGTTATCCTTTACCTCATTATTCAATGGATAGCCCCAAACAGTCTTGGTTTAATGAATCTCTGCTTTCATTCTCTCTAAGGTCATATTCATTTGATCAAACATTTGTTGCGGCGTCATTCCAAACTGACCCAACTGAGTTTTAAGCTGTTCAACGGTCATTTTTGCCATGAAGTCGTCGGACAGTTCAAAGCGCTTCATAAAAATTTTATAGCGCTCCATCAGGGTTTCCATTTGATTGATAAATATCACTTTCCCTTCCCGGTCAAATTTGCCATAGTCTCCCCCCAGTTTCGTTAGGGATTGGTAATCGTCAAAGAGTTGTTTGGCTTCTTGTTGAACAACCTCTGATTCAAAAAAGTTCATTGTTTTTACCTCTTATTAAGCAGTGATGATTTAAAAAGCAATGTAATCAAATTTCCCCCTGGGGAACAAGTTAGCGGTGGTTGCTATCTTTAGGGAAATGAGCGCTGCATGCTCCTTATTGTAAAAGGTTGACTGATGTCCGTAAAATACGGTTTACCGAATTGAACCCGGGGCAAGGCGGGAGTCCCTGTAATTCTGAGGCTGAGTCCCATGGTTGATCGCCGTCGCTTTCTGGTGTGAGTTGTTGTTAATGTTATGTCTTTATTGAGTCCCCTATTGTCCTTACCCAAACGTCGATATTGGGCGATCGCCTTGGCGATCGTGTCGGCGGTGTTGCCCTGGCCGATCGCCGGGTTACACAAATTCTATTTGGGGCAACCGATCTGGGGCGGCGTGTATTGGTTGTTGTGGAATACGCCGATCCCGCGCATTGCCTGTGCCATCGATGCCGTTTGGTATTTTGTGCAGGGGGAGGCAGACTTTAACCGCCAATTCAATTCAGGGGAGAGTGGCGGTTGGATAGGGCCTGGGGGCAATTTACCCCCCTCCCGTCAGGTGATCGGGATGGCGGAAGCAATGCGAGAGTTGGAACAGTTACGGGGGGAGGGGTTATTGTCGGAGTATGAATTTGAACAGAAACGGCGTCAATTATTAGAGTAAATTGACAGATTAGATTAACGGGAAACAAGACGGCGCAAACATCACGGAGCAATTAACCAATTACGCCGGAAAAACCGTGCTAGGGAGGACTCATCCAAGGCTAAATAGATGGGACGACCGTGGGGGCAGGTTTGGGGCTGTTGGCAGGTTTGCCATTGTTCAATCAGGGTTTTCATGGTGACGGAATCCAGTTCTGTCCCATTTTTAATCGCACTTTGACAGGCGATCGCCGCCAGGGCCAGGGTGGGGGACTCCAATTCACTCAGGTCTCGTAGTAACGGGATGGGTTCCGCTTGTTCACTGATTAAGTGGGGGACAGACCGAACAGCCCAGAGATCAACCCCAAAGGAATCAATTTCGATGCCTAAGTGTTGTAATCGCTCCACCTGATCGGGGGTGAGGCGATCGATCAATAGGGGTTGGGGTAAGGTCACATAGTTGAGGTGTTGTTGGAGGCGTTCAAACAAAATGCGTTCATGGGCAACGTGTTGTTCCACTAACCACACCCCCTGGGGATGCTCCACCACAATATAGGTTTGATTCACCTGGGCGATCGCCTTGAGGGGGGGCGGTGTCTGCAACACTGACGCAGTCAGGGACGTTCCTGGGGCATTGAGTTGATAGGTTCCCCCCGGTTCCGCCGCTTTCAGCAGTTGGTTGACCCGGGATGAGGGGGCGATGGTTGTCCCCTGGGTTAGGCGCAAGCCCTGATGGAGTAAAGTCTTTAATTGGTCTTGCCAATGGGGGAGAAATTGTAAATACAGTTCGGTCTTAGCGGGATGGCGATTCCAGTCAATCCAGGGGGGCGGTAACTGAAAATGGGCAAAACAAATGGGGTAGCGGTGGCGGGGCAGGGTGCGATGGAAACTGCCTAATAGGGTTTGTTCCAGTTCTGGACAATGGACAGGACGACCGTTAATGCCAATAACCACCCAATCCGGGCGACGGCGATGGCAACGATCGGGTAAGCCCATGGTTAACGTTAATCGCGCGTTGGGGACATCATTTTCCACGCCCTCGGGCAACTCCAGATCCTGTTCTAAAAACTTAAAATCGTGATAACTCAGGGGTTTCAGATATTGGAGTAAAATCGCCTGGGGAGTGGCACCAGGACTAATGGTCAACGGTCGGCGATCGCCCTGCCAAAGCTGCCAAGTGACACCGGGATGGCAAAGGGCAAGGCGTTGAACATAGGTTTGAATGCCTTTGAAAATCCCCTGGGGACTGCTTAGGGCCAGACGGCGTTGGTTTAAATTAGCAAATAAGTCCCGTACCTCCACCCGAGTTCCTGGGGCGATCGCCATGATAGACGAGGCCAGAACGTGGCCGCTGGGGTCGTATTCCCCCCGCTGACCGGATTCTTGACCCCCGGCCGCCCGACTGGTGATGGCCAGTTGACTGACTTGGGCCAAACTGTGTAACGCTTCCCCCCGAAACCCCAAGGTTTTGACCCCACGCAAATCTTCCAAGCAACGGATTTTGCTGGTGGTGTGGGGTAACGCACAGGTCATTAATTCCGCCGAGGTCATCCCTTGACCATTGTCCCAAACCTCAAGCCGCCATTCATGCATCCAGAGACGAATGGAGATTTGAGTCGCCCCCGCATCCAGGGCATTCTCCACCAGTTCCCGCACCACGGCGATCGGTGAATCAATTACCTCTCCCGCCGCAATTAAATCAACCAGTTCGGTGGATAATGCGTGAATCATTAATTATTTAGCCCAGCAACGCTGTTAATCACGTGAATATCCCGTTGGGGAAAGGGGATGGTGATATTTTCTTGGTCGAGTCGGCGCTTAATGGCTTCGGTGAGTTCCAACTCTAACCGCAAATAATCCTCCGATTTAATCCAAGGCCGGACATAGAAATTCACACTACTATCGGCCAATTCGCCAATCACAACCACCGCAGGGGGATCGTCCAGCACGTCCCGGTGGTGATTGAGAACGTCACGAATCACCGCAATGACATGGTCAGTATCTTCTTCATAGGCAATGCCCACCACCAAGTCCAAGCGTCGAATGGGTTTGCCCACATGGTTAACAATATTGCTATCGATTACCTGTTTATTGGGAATTGTCACTAAGCGATTATCGGGGGTACAGAGGGTAGTGGATAAAATTTGAATTGACTCCACTTTCCCCATGATGCCCCCCACTTCAATGCGATCGCCGACCCGAAAATAGCGAAAAATCACCAATAATATCCCCGCCGCTAGGTTTGCCAATGATCCCTGCAACGCTAGACCCACCGCTAAACTGGCTGTACCGAGAATGGCAATTAAAGAGGTTGTTTCAATCCCCAATTGGGACAGAAACAATAACACCAGGATGACCAGAAATAAATAATAGCTAAAATTACTAACAAAATGGATAAAAGTTGGCTCTAAATTAGATTTTTTGAGGACTCGACTGATCAATTTTTGTAATTTTTTCGAGAGCCACAGGCCCACAATTAAAATAATCAGTGCGGAAAGAATCTTTACCGCAAAGCCAGCCACTAGATTGAGGATGGCTGCTTGATCAACACCGAACATTAGGACACCTATGGAGAAAATTAACCTGAGCTTCAATTAAGACGTGAAAGGTGGGCGGTCACCGAGGGAAACTTGACGATGGTTTTCCCCACCCAACAGCTCCCATCACGCAGACATGGTTGCCTTAGACCCCTGCAACGGGCTTAACGGAAAGTTTAACGCTTCCCGTTGTTGTAAATAGATTCGGGCAACTTCCCTAGCCAGGGTACGAATGCGAC
The DNA here is from genome assembly GCA_035285105.1 of Synechocystis sp. Classification (GTDB taxonomy): domain Bacteria; phylum Cyanobacteriota; class Cyanobacteriia; order Cyanobacteriales; family Microcystaceae; genus Synechocystis. The sequence continues at coordinate 8,486 of JAYKHU010000278.1, read as the reverse complement.
CAATATAGCGAGTTCTTTCCGTGACGGCAATGACTCCCCGGGCATCGAGCAAATTAAACGCATGGGAGCATTTCAACACATATTCCAAACTGGGTAAAGCCAAGCTCCGTTCGATCAGTTGACCGGCTTCTTGTTCATAGAGGGTAAACAGTTGAAACAACAAATCCGGATTGGACGCTTCAAAATTATAGGTACATTGCTCCACTTCCCCCTGCCAGAAAATATCGCCGTAGGAAAGGGTTTCATTCCACTGAATCTGGTCGATCGCCTCCACATTTTGCAGATACATGGCTAAACGTTCTAGCCCGTAGGTAATTTCGATGGAGACAGGGCGACAGTCAATGCCCCCACATTGCTGGAAATAGGTGAATTGGGTGACTTCCATTCCATCTAGCCACACTTCCCAGCCCACGCCCCAGGCTCCTAGGGTGGGGGATTCCCAGTTATCTTCCACAAAACGAATGTCATGATCCTCCGGGTGGATACCCAACACTCGCAACGAATCCAGGTACATATCCTGAATATTATTGGGGGAGGGCTTGATCAACACCTGGTATTGAAAATAATGTTGCACCCGGTTGGGATTTTCCCCATAACGACCATCGGTGGGACGACGGCAGGGTTCCACATAGGCCACGGACCAGGGTTCTGGCCCGATCGCCCGCAGAAACGTGTGGGGACTCATGGTACCGGCCCCTTTCTCCGTGTCGAACGGTTGGGCGATCAAACATCCCTGCTGGGCCCAAAATTCATTTAATTTGGCAATGACGACTTGAAAGGTGATGGTCATGGGGTTCGGAGACAGGACGGAACAACACAATAGCCCATCTATTTTCCCATACCCCCGGCGATCGGATTCACACCGTTGCCTCCTCTAGCATCAATTTGGAGCGTTTGACGGCGTCCGGCACCGTAATGGGGTAATTGCCATTGAAGCAAGCGGAACAGAAGTGGCTGACATTTTCCCCCGTACAGAGCAACATGCCCTCCTGGGAAAGATAGGCCAGGGAATCCACCTCAATTTGGGCAGCAATCTCCTCCACACTCAGCCGCGCCGCAATCAACTGCTTCTGATCATCGGTGTCAATGCCATAAAAACAGGGATGGGTCACTGGGGGAGAAGAAATCCGCATGTGGACTTCCGTGGCCCCGGCTTCCCGCAATGCCCGCACAATCTTACGACTGGTGGTGCCCCGCACAATGGAGTCGTCCACAATAATCACCCGCTTACCGTTTAGCACATCCTTGAGGGGATTGAGCTTCATGCGGATGCCATGTTCCCGCATATGTTGGGTGGGTTGGATAAAAGTGCGGCCAACATAACGATTTTTAATTAAGCCTTCGGCGTAGGGAATGCCCGACGCCTGGGAAAAGCCGATCGCCGCTGGAATACCGGAGTCGGGCACCCCCATGACAATATCCGCATCCACTGTGGATTCCTTGGCTAAATATTCCCCAATCCGCATCCGATAGGTGTATAAACTTTCGTCATTCACTACACTGTCGGGACGGGAGAAGTAAATCATCTCAAACACACAGAGTTTCCGTTCTGCGGCTTCTGCCAATTGATAGGATTCCAGTCCCGCTTCCGTAATCCACACCAATTCCCCGGCTTTCACCGTCCGGACGAAGGTGGCACCGATAATATCTAAGCCACAGGTTTCCGAAGCTAAAACATAGCGAGGGGTTTCATCCTCCAGCACACCGATCACGAGGGGGCGAATACCGTGGGGATCCCGGACCCCCATAATGCCATCGGGGGTACCAATTACTAAACTGTAGGCCCCGGTACACAGGGTTAACGCTGAAATGGTTGCCTTGATCCAATCCTTGCCCTGATCCACTTCATTGGCGATCGCCACGGCAATCATTTCCGAATCCGTGGTGGTGGCAAACTCCCCGCAGCCCCGTTCAACCAGGGTTTGCCGTAATTGTTGGGTATTGACCAAATTGCCATTGTGGGTCAGCGCCAGGGAGCCTAAGCGGGTCGGTAGAACGGCGGGTTGGGCGTTGGCCCGATGACTAGATCCCGTTGTGGAATAGCGGGTATGCCCCACGGCATGGGTTCCGGTCAATTCGTGTAGTTTCGCTTCCGTAAAAACTTGGGAGACTAACCCCATATTTTTGTAACAATGCACCTGGTCACCCTCGAAGGTGGCAATGCCGGCGGATTCTTGACCGCGATGTTGCAACGCATACAAACCAAAATAGGTCAGCTTGGCAACTTCTTCTTCCGGGGCATAGAGGCCAAACACACCGCAGGCTTCTTCCGGTTTATCGGCATTAAACTCAGATAACGATTGACTGTCGGTCGATTCAGTTGAGGAGGGAAACATGGCAATAATCTTCCTGGGTCAAAAAGAGAATGGGGACAATGGTTGGGCTTGGGGGAGGATGAGGGTCGGGGGGAAATTCAGCCGAAGGTCGGAGTTAGCCCCACGGGGAAAAAATCATCCTTTCTTAATCAATCGTTAACTCATACTAGCAAAGAAGCTGTTGCTCAACGGATGATCATTGGCAGGGGATGAGTTGTCAACGAAGAACGGACTCGATAGATTAATGTATAAGAATCGTTTGTTAGGAATTTTTTAATTATGGAAAGTGTTGCTTACATTTTAGTGCTGACCATGGCACTCGCTGTACTCTTTTTTGCGATCGCCTTCCGTGAACCTCCCCGGATTGAGAAATAACTGGGGGCCTGGGTTGGTTTCCGGCAATCCTTTACAGCGAACATTTCACCTTATATTTAATGGACTCAATGATCGTCCATGTTATTTATTAGCTTGACTTTGCTGCCCTTTTCTTGTATGCGTAAAGTTATAGCTAATTTTTTTTAGCGATGTTTTCTCTGTTTTAAACCCCTCAGTAAAAAGGAAACGGATTGGGGGATTTATCCCGATAAGTTGTCATTTATTTCAGCATTTTCTGGGTTTTTGTCCCCGATTAATCTCCCCCTTGGTTCCCCATAGGATTGCGATTATGCAATGTCCCCACTGTCAGTACAACAATAGTCGTGTGTTAGAGTCGCGCTCCAGTGAAGGCGGGCAGAGTATTCGCCGCCGGCGAGAATGTTTAGCCTGTAAGCATCGCTTCACCACCTACGAGCGGGTGGAATTTCTACCGGTGACAGTGATTAAGTCCGATGGGGAACGGCAAGCGTTTGATCGGTCCAAGTTGCTCCAAGGCATGGTGCGGGCCTGTGAAAAAACCGGCATTTCTTTTCAGCGATTAGAGCACATTGTCGAAGAAATTGAAGCCCAACTCCAACAACAGCCCAAACGGGAAATTCGTAGTGAGGCGATCGGGCAAATGGTCTTGCAATATTTACGGGAAGAAAATGAAGTTGCCTATATCCGCTTTGCGTCGGTGTATGGCCGCTTTCAGGGCATTGCGGATTTTGTCCATACCCTCAAACAACTCCAACAAGGGCGATCGCCGCAGTTAGACCCCGCTGACCAGGACAATCCAACGTCATCGGAGAGCCTCTCGGATACCCCATCTGTGCGGGACGATGGCGAGCATTCCCTCGCGATGTATTCTTGAGAATTTTTTGATGCTGAAAATGGCCGGGTCGTCTAAAATGATGTCCACTGAATTGATTCCTTGAATTGTTGGTCTTGCCCTAATCGTCGTGCCAGTTCCAGACCCCCCCCGCTCCCTTACGATTCGCTTTGCCACGTTAGATGATATTGCTGCCTTAGCAACGTTGCTTGTCAAAAGCTTTCACCCCCCCCAGGGTTGGTTTATGTGGAGTTATCCCTTCCTACGCCTCGGGATTTCGGAAGATTTACGGTTACGGTTGCGGAACGGAGATAGTCATTATCGCTGTTTGATCGCCGTCACCCTTGAGAACCAAGAAATTATCGGCACTGCTGAAATCACCCTCAAACACTGGTTTTATCGTCTCAAAACCACCGCCTATATTTCCAACCTTGCGGTCAGCCCCGACCATCGTCGCCTAGGGGTTGCCAAACAACTTCTACACCGCTGTCAAACCGTGGCGGAACAGTGGCATTGTCATCGGGTTAGCCTCCATGTTTTAGAAAATAATCTGGCGGCCCAAAAGTTATATCAAAGCGCGGGGTTTTGTTGCCAGGGCAGTGAGGGGAGTTGGCAATCCTGGCTCTGGCAGAAACCCCGACGGTTACTTTGGGAAAAAACCCTGGCGGTGGAGATGCCCTGCCCCCCTTCGGTCAAGACAGTGCCCTGAGTCCCTCCGACGCCAAAACGGGTTCGTTAGGATAGCGCTATTCCCCTAGCCACTGTTTTGGAGTGTCGCAAACGCCCTATGTCCTTTGCCCCCGGTCAAGTGCTGGCGAAGCGTTATTGCCTGTATCGTCCCTTGAGTCCAGTGCGGGAGGGGCGACAAACCTGGCAGGCCTGGGATTTATCCAGCCATCCCTACGGTGTCTTCTGGCGGTGGCCACCGTTAAATCGGTTGAATGCCCTCAAATTACTCCTGTTTCGCCGCAGTCCTGACTTGGTGACGATTAAATTATTAGCCTTTAATCCCCAATTACAGTGGTCGGACTTTAAGTTATTTGAACGGGAAGCGGAGGTGCTACAACGGCTTGATCATCCCCAACTGCCCCGCTACGCCGACAGTTTACAGCTTCAAGATTCCGATCACGGCGTCACTTGGTTTGGGCTGGTGCAACAATTCATTCCGGGAACCTCCCTCGGCGATCGGGTAAAACAGCAGGGCACGTTTAACGAGGCCCAGGTGAAAGCTTTAGCCCGCCAGGGGCTAGAAATTCTCCACTACCTCCACGGGGAACCAGACCCCATTCTGCACCGCGATATTAAACCCAGTAATTGGATTTTGGCTCCCACCGGCAAGCTCTTTTTAATTGATTTTGGGGCCGTACAAACCAGTGAATCTGCCCAGGGGCTAACGGTGACCATTGTGGGCAGTCAAGGCTATGCGCCGCTGGAACAATATTGGGGGCAAGCGGTGCCCGCTTCGGATTTGTACGGGTTAGGCATGACGTTGATTTATTGCTTAACCGGGCGATCGCCGTTACCGTCTGAGCCTGGGGGTCCAATGGGGTTAGAGACTTTACCGATCACGCCCCGCTTTGCGGCCTGGCTACAAACGTTAACCCATCCCCAAGTGGATCATCGTTTTGCTTCGGCGTCCATGGCGTTAGAGCAATTAGCAACCCTCGATCGCCCCCTGGATTCCCCTCCCTTGTCCTGGGCGCAACCTTTGACGGCCCTATTCCCCTCCCCCAAACCGTGGCAGTGGCAAGAAGGCGATCGCCGTTGCACCGTGACGTTAAAATCCCGTCAATCCTTATTGTGGTCAGCGCTACGACTCAAGCCAGGAAAATCCGTTTCAACAACCCTGATTTGGGGCATCACCCTCTGGAGTGTAATGATTGTGCCGACCCTATTACTCAGTGGTCATGGCTGGGGAGTCGGGGAGGAAACGGTTTGGCAATTAGCCCTGCTGGGGTGGGGCAATACCGGGGCCTGGTTGTTAGCCCTCCTCTGGGATGGTGGGGTTTACCACGGCGGACGCAGTGAACTGAGGGTGGAAGCGGGAAAATTTACCCTGACAAAATCCCTCTGGGGACTGTTTAAGCAAAGCCAAAACGGCGATCGCCAGGATCTGTTAAATATCATTGCCCAACCGGAAACCCCCCAATCCCCGACCCCCCGCTATCGGATAGTGCTTGTTACCACCACTGGGGTAGAAATCCTCGGCCGGGGCTTAAGCCAAGACGATGCCCAAGCCTTGGTAGAGACCCTAACGCCCCTCTGTCTACCTAAATTGAGGACAACCCATCAACCAATAACCATAAAGTCGTTGTCCCCGACTCTTCAGGATGATGTCACCATCCCCTAGACTGATTAGATGCCCGTTGGAGTGAAAACAATGCAAGCGGATTTGTGGTTTTGGCAAGAAGCCCAGGGACTACCCTATTTATGTTGTGAACTGCTTGCGGATTGGCAACATGGCTTTTTTACCCGGGGCTTTTATCCCCAGTTGCCGGCGGTTTTGGTGAAACATCTGGATAATCAAGCCGAAGCCTTTCGGGTTAAACAGGTTCACGGCGATCGCATTTTAACGCCAACGGAAATTGCCCAACTCCCCCCGGCCCCCGACAGTCACCATCCCCCGGCCGATGCGGTAATCAGTGACGCACCGTTACAAGGGGTGTGGGTGGCTAGTGCGGACTGTACCCCCGTGTTAATTGGGGACATTGAAACCGGGCGGGTGGCGGCGATCCATGCGGGGTGGCGGGGCACAGCGGCCCGGATTGTGCCCAAAACCGTAGCTAAATTTCAGCAGGCCGGAAGTGAGTTAAGCCATTTACGCATTGCCCTGGGCCCGGCGATCGCCGGAGAGGTATATCAAGTGGATCCCCCCGTGGCGTTGCAAGTGGGTCAAAGTTTAACCGCGGTCCAACAATTCAGCGACCCCGATGCCCAGTGGGATTACCTTTATCACGCCACCGATCCCCCGGTGTTACCCGACCCGGAACCTAATAAATGTCGCCTGGATGTGCGGCGGATTAATGCGTTGCAATTATTGGAACTGGGAATTCACCCCGACCAACTGGCGATCGCCCCCTATTGCACCTTTCAAACCCCCCAGCGCTTTTTTTCCTATCGCCGCACCCATACCAAGGAAGTGCAATGGTCGGGCATTGTTAGCCTGTGAAACCCCAGGAATCGCCCCGTACAATAGAGATAGAGACTCGATGCGTTCATCAGGGGGTCAGACCATGAAACGTCACAAAAAAGCTGTCCTTCCCCAATCGACCCGCCAACGGACTGCCACGAAACCAGCCCCGGCGTCCCATCCTTCCTTCCGTCATCGGGATCGGGGTATTCAACAGGGCCGGGTTCAAGCCCATTAACCTAACCCCGGGCCACGCTGAATTTTGGGGGACGAATCCCGTAAAATTTGATTATGTTTTCCCCCACCGTTTACTCAGACATTGCCTCCCACCTGCCCGCCTCGGTCAAGCTCATTGCTGTTACCAAAACCAAGGCGATCGCCGACATTGAAGTGGCCTATGGGGCGGGCATTCGGGATTTTGCCGAAAGTCGGGTGCAGGAGGCCCTGCCCAAAATCGACGCCCTCGCTGATTTAAAAGATATTCGGTGGCACTTTATTGGCCGCTTGCAAGCCAACAAAGCCCGCAAGGTGGTGGAGCATTTTGCTTGGATTCATTCCGTTGACCAGCTTGCCCTGGCCCAACGCTTGGATCGTATCGCCCAGGAATTGACCCTTGCTCCCAATATTTTGTTACAGGTCAAACTATTGCCGGATGACAATAAAACCGGCTGGACACCCGCAGCACTCCGCCAGGATTTACCGGCCCTACAAACCCTAAACTCCCTCAACATCAACGGGTTGATGACCATTCTGCCTCTGGGACTCACGCCGGCCGATCGCCAAGCGGCCTTCCAAGCCACCACGGATCTAGCCCATCAGTTAACCCAAGACTTCGGGTTAACGTTATCCGAACTCTCCATGGGCATGTCCCAGGATTATCCCCAGGCGATCGCCGCTGGGGCCACCATGATTCGTTTGGGAACGGTGTTATTTGGCGATCGGGGTTAATGGCGATTCAGATCAGCATTTTGAAAAACCCCCCTTAGACTCACAACCGCGCTAACTGCCAATCCGGCCGTAGCACCTGGGCTTGGCGGAGGTAAGGATGGTGAATTTCAGCTTGGGGTTTGGGGGTGTTGAGGTGAATTAATACCCGGATGCAACGCTCCAAACTGCCGGCCACATACATTTGCTGCACGTCTAACAACGGCACATTTTCCCAAAAAGGACGCTCCCGGGCGATCGCCGCTGGAAACAACGCATCCAGATCACGGGTAACGGAGAAAGTCACGCTCACAATATCTTCAGGATCAAATTGGTTATAGGCTTCAACGGCATCTAGCAATTCGCCCACCGCTTCCCGGATCGCCTCCTTGCTATTGACCGAAACCGTCGTTGCCCCCCGAATGGCGCGTACCTTCCAGTCCACCACCCTTAACCTCCTAATTGAATTGATCTGATGAGTACGGATTTTATCAACTTGCCAATTATCCTTACTCAGGATAGCAAAGGGTTATCGAAATATTCTAAGCAGATTCCACAAATAACGATGCCGCCAGGCGATCGCGAATATGGTGTAGGTCTTCCCTGGCGCGGAAATCCTCTAAGCGCTGAATGACTTTTCCCTGCTGGAAGAGCAACAATGTGGGTAAATTTTTCAGCTTGTAGGTATTGGCCAGGTGTAAATTGACATCGGCATTGACCTCCACCACGGTGAACTGATCCTGCCATTCATAGCTGAGATGGTTCAGGATTGGTTTGACAAAATGGCATAGACCACACCATGGCGCCCCAAAATAGACCAAGATAGGCTTCGGGGATCTTAAAACTAATGTTTTAAAATTTTCTTGATCAACGGATAACATGAAATCGTCTCAGTCGGGCCAACCCTGTTCAACTATGCTACAACCATTGG
>JAYKHU010000277.1:0-9697 GCA_035285105.1 Synechocystis sp. | reverse complement strand
CGCCATGGTTATCACCGATATCAATATTTTTATTTCTGGATCGGCATCTTGTTTTATCAATTACGTGGTTTCATCATGAGTAGCGTTTGGCTACTTCAAAACCAGTATTTAGTTCGTTATAAGTATGAATTGTTTGGACATTTTTTCGCCAAATTAATTCTTATTTCTTTCATTTTTCTTAGTGGTTATTGGCATGGGATTGGGACAGCACTAGGACTGTTTATAACTTATTCAATATCCTTCTCCTTCTTTGCCTTTCTCCTCCTCTATAACAATCATGAGGAAACCCACCATTTATTGTCTGGTAGTGATGAAATAAATGTCTACCATGAAAAACTTTCATGGGCAGAAACTCAAGTGAAAACCTCTGGAAATTGGTTTCCGACAAATTTCATATTAGATTTCGTTGAATTTCATTACGGATACTTTAATTATCATATTGAACATCACTTATTTCCATCATTTAAGCCTATTTTGTTGAAAAAAATCAGCCCAATTGTCAAAGAAGTTTGTGAGAAACATAATATTCCATACATTTCCACCAGCTTTTTAGAGGTGCAGAGATCTTTTCAGTCCCATCTAAAAAACATGTCAATGGAGTAGTAACTCCGAAATGTATATTCAATCCATAAAATATTGAGTCTTAAGTCATTTGGATTTTGCTGTTTATTTCTTTATCGATTCTTGCATAGAAATGAGCATTTTTATGTGGATTTTTGCCGATTATTATCTCTCCAGTACGGGCGAGATATTCAACAATTTCTTGAGGTGTAGGGATTTCTGTGTCGAGCAAATGTGTAATTCTTTGGAAGTAATTGCATTTGTACGAGATGGGAACATCTTAAATATATTGCCATGAACCCCAAGCCCTTACCTCTACGTCGTTTAGATCTTGATTTGCTACGGGTGATTGCCACCTAAACCCCGTCAATGTTCAGACCTGGAGTTATTTTATGAAGTTAGACCAAGCCGAAAACCTTGCTGAGAAGGACTTTTGGGGATTTTTTCAAAACTAGGGTTTTCAAGCTGGACGGGGTTTATCTCCTGGTTGTGTTTCATGTGAGTCAGGTCTTCAGCTCTGCCTTCGTCTACCATATCCGCAATGCAGACACCTCGATCATAATGTCAATCCTGTGCGGCTTGATTGACCTATGGAATATGCCATTATTTTTCTTGCTGGCTGGTTGGTCTTTACATACTTCTCTGAATCTTCGCTCAATCGGGCAGTTTTTGCAAGAGCGAGTGATGCGACTATTAGTTCCTCTACTAATGGGAGTACTGCTATTTTGCCCCATCATTAAATACCTGGAACTCAAAAATGGTTTAGAACTCAGCCATACTGGACTACGTGTTGCTGCGAAACATCAGGAAAGTTTTGCCCCCTTTGTTAAGAATGGGTTTCCAACGTTGCCTCCTTTCCAAGAAAGTTTTTGGGAATTTTTGCTGAGCTTTTTTACTCATGTTAATCGTTTTAGTTGGTCACATTTATGGTTTTTGGCTTATCTTTTCACGTTTACATTGCTCTATCTTCCATTATTTTTGAAGTTACGGCGATCATTGAGAAACATTAATCATGTTCATACCGCCTGGGTTTACCTTCCCATTCTCCCTCTGGCTCTAATCCAAATTTTTCTTCGTCCCCATTGGCCGGGCATTCTCAATCTCTACAATGACTGGACGAATTTCGCCTATTACAGTTTTTATATGATATTGGGGTTTATTCTGGCTGATTGCCCTGCTTGGGAGCAAAAACTTCATCCACTTTTTGAGAAAAGGAGCGACTCAAGACGGCATTGGCTTCGGTTTTGGTTAACCCACCTGATAGAGTGGGAAAGCCCATTCACTCGTTTCACTGCGATCACAGGAATTCGTCCATGGCCTCTCAACTGCGCGTTTATGTGCCCGAACATCCCCTCATTAAGCATTGGTTGGGCGTGGCCCGGGATGAGGCAACGCCGCCGGTTTTATTCAAAACGGCGATGATGGAGTTGGGACGCTGGTTAACCTATGAAGCCAGTCGCTATTGGCTAGAAACCATTGACATTCAAGTGCAAACCCCTTTGGCGATCGCCCCGGCGACCCTCATTAATCCGAACATTCCCCTGGTAGTCGTGCCCATTTTACGGGCGGGATTAGCCATTTTGGATGGGGCCCAGACCCTATTACCGTTGGCGAAAACCTATCATTTGGGCTTGGTGCGTAACGAAGAAACCCTTGAGCCGGAGTTGTATTTAAATAAACTGCCTGCCAGTTTTGCGCCGGACACTCGGTTGCTCTTGCTCGATCCGATGTTGGCCACTGGGGGAACCATTATGAAGGCGTTGGCCTTGTTAACGGAAAGGGGCATCGATCCGGCTCTGATGCGGATTGTTTCAATTGTGGCGGCTCCCCCTGCTTTACAAAAGATCAGTAATACTTATCCAACGTTAACGATTTATACGGCCATGATTGATGAAAAACTGAATGATAAGGGCTTTATTGTGCCGGGGTTGGGGGATGCGGGCGATCGCTCCTTTGGGACGTGATTAATTTTTACTCCCCGCTACTGACTTCCGGCTCCAACATTAATTGATAGCGATAAAGGGCAATCGGTCGGTTTTGGGCCTTGAAATAATCGGGATCCTGGGGAGACAAATAAACGGCGGTAATTTGGGTGGCGGTGATGGTGCCATTGTCTAACTGTTGGTAATCCGTGGTGGTTTCTACTTGGTTGAGGTATTGAGAGTCGCCGTTGATAAATTGTTGGGTACTCAGTTCGGTGGCGATAAATTCGGACTCACTGGGGGCCTGTTGATTATGCCCGATCGCCGTTGAGGTGAGGCGTTTGCCGTGATCAAAAACAGTAACGACCCGGGGCAGGGGTTGGAGAGTCACTTGCACCGAAAATTTAAGATCATCCCCCAGATAGGCGGTGGTGATCGCTTCCGCATTAAAACGGCGATCGGGTAACACCACCGACGGCGCCTGCACTAAATCAGACAAAGCCCAGGTAAATTCGGGGAAGGCGGTTTTCGTGTCGAATTTCACCGTAAAGGCGATCGGGCGATGGAGGTAGGATTCATTTTGCTCGAAACCAGGGCTAACAATGTCCGGCTCTAGGGGGGCTAATTGTTCCACTAAGGTGCTGGTAACGTGCCACGTTCCCGCGAACCACCCAGGATAATTAATTTCTCCTTTACGCTGACTCAGGGGGGGAAGGGTTGTCCAACGGGGATAATTGGCTAGGCGATCCTGCAACACTCCCTGCCGAGTTGCCATAAGGCCTTGGGCCCAGGTGGAAGTTTGTAGCCCGCACCAGAAGACCACACTCAGCAGTAATAAACAACCGAAACGCGACCAGCGCTTAGCCCAGAAACGACAGGAGTGGGACATAAAATACACAGAAAAAACTGGCTAAATCTAAATAAAGAATAGCTCCCTCACCATGTTGACCATTGGCATTGTTGATATCCTCCCTATTTGACTAATTGGTAACGTCGCTTAAATTCCCGTTGCTGAACACTGTGATCCACTATCGGGTCAGGATAGTTGACCGATCGCCGTTCCATGGGGATCAGTTTGCCGGTGAGTAAATCCCCAGTTTCAAACCGGGCCAACTCGGGTAACCAAGTGCGGATATAGTCCCCATCGGGATCAAATTTTTGCGCTTGGGTGTAGGGGTTAAAAATCCGGAGGGGTTTGGGGTCCATGCCACTGGACGCACTCCATTGCCATCCCCCATTATTAGCTGCCAGATCGCCATCGTAGAGGGTTTGCATAAAGTACAGTTCCCCCCGTTGCCAATTTAAAATTAAATCTTTGGTCAAAAAACTGGCCACAATCATGCGACAGCGGTTATGCATCCAACCGGTTTGATTCAGTTGCCGCATGGCCGCATCAATCATGGGATAACCGGTTTTGCCCTCACACCAGGCCTGAAAATGGGCTTCATTGTCTTCCCAGGGAAACTGTTTAAACGGTTCACGGTAAGGGCCGTTAGCTAATTCAGGAAAAGAATAGAGACAATGTTGATAAAATTCCCGCCAGGCCAATTCCTGTTGCCAGGTTTGAATACTGGCCCGTTCTTCGTCGCTGCGACTCTGGGCCAGGGCTGTTTCCGTGGCTTGCCAAAGGGTACGAATAGAAATCACACCGAATTTTAATGCCGCGCTTAACTGGGAGGTTCCTGCCAGGGCCGGAAAGTTACGGTCATGCTGATAATTGCCCAAGCCCTGATCCACAAACCAGGTTAATTGCGCTTGGGCCGCCGTTTCCCCCGGTTCTAACAAGAGGGGCTGATCCCAGCTAAAGCCTAACTCCCCTAGGGTCGGGATGGCGATCGGGTTCAGGGTTTGAACGATATCCTGTTCCGTTTCATCCAGGCCAAGGAGATCGGACGGGGTTGGTTCCCCAGGGGGTTTGGGGAGTTGGGACCAGTTTTTCCAAAATGCCCCAAAGACAGTGTAAGGATTCCCCGATTTGGTTAACACTTCCCCCGGATGGTGTAACAGTTGGTCCCACTCTGTCACGACGGAAATTCCGGCTTGCCGCAACGCCTGGGCAACCTGGGTATCCCGCTGTTGGGCGTAGGGTTCCGTATCTAGGGTCCAGGTAACGGTTTTGGCGTTCAGGGTCTGGGCTAGGGTGGGAAGCAGGTCTAGGGGATCACGGTTAAAAATGAGAAGTTGACTGCCGAGGGTTTGGTATTCCCGTTGTAGTGCCCTTAAACAGCCCAATAAATAAGCAACCCGCGCCGGCGCCATGGTCGGGGCGGCCAGAATTTTCTGATCAAAACAAAAGAGACCAACAATTTTGGCGGTTTTTTGACGAGCCAGGGCCAATGCCAAATGATCCCTGACACGTAAATCACGGCGATGCCAGAGCAAAACGAGGGGAGGAGCGGTCATAGGTCAAGGAAAACATCATTGCCCCCATTGTCCCCCGTTCCGAGGTGTAGCGCTAGCGCTTGGTCACTGGATGGAAGAAGATGCCCCCGTTGTCTAGGGAATCGCAAATTCAGTAGCAAAGCCTAGTTAACATCAACCCCACTGCTATTTTGATCCCGGCTGATCCCTGGGGATTGCCCGAATTTTCCTAGGGGGTTAGCCGAAAAACGAGGGTAGGCTAATTCCCATTAAACGTACTCATTTTTTCAAATAATTTCCGAAATTTTTTGGGCACAGAGTTTGATAAGATTAGCCATAAGTTAGCGGTTGACTTTGTACTATTCCTCACTCGGTGTGTAACTCCTATGGCTCTCGGCTATGTTGCCCTCGTTCTCCACGCCCATCTCCCCTTCGTGCGGCATCCTGAAAGTGATTATGTCTTAGAGGAGGAATGGTTATACGAGGCCATTACGGAAACCTATGTGCCGCTCATCCATGTGTTTGAAGGACTGAAACGGGATGGGGTGGATTTCAAAATTACGATGAGCATGACGCCGCCGTTGGTGTCCATGCTCCGGGATCCCCTCTTGCAAAAACGCTACGAAGCCCATTTATCGCTGTTGCAAGAGTTACTAGAAAAAGAGATTATTCACAATGAGCATCACGGCCATGTGCAATATTTAGCCCAATTCTATGCCAAGGAATTTGCCGCTATCCGGGAAACCTGGGAACGCTATGACGGTGATTTGGTAACCGCCTTTAAGCAATTTCAAGATAGCAATAACTTAGAAATTATTACCTGTGGTGCCACCCACGGCTATTTTCCTTTGATGAAAATGTATCCCCAGGCGGTGTGGTCCCAGATCAAAGTCGCTTGTGAGCATTATGAGGAAAATTTTGGGCGATCGCCGAAGGGCATCTGGTTACCGGAATGTGCCTATTACGAAGGGGTAGAGCGGATGCTAGCCGATGCGGGGCTGCGCTATTTCTTGGTGGATGGTCACGGCATTTTATACGCCCGGCCCCGGCCCCGATTTGGCACCTACGCCCCCATCTTTACGGAAACTGGGGTGGCGGCCTTTGGGCGGGATCATGAATCGTCTCAACAGGTCTGGTCTTCCCAGGTAGGCTATCCCGGCGATCCGGTTTACCGGGAATTTTATAAAGATTTGGGATGGGAAGCAGAATACGAATACATTAAGCCCTACATCATGCCCAATGGCCAACGGAAAAATATTGGCATCAAATATCACAGGATTACCAGTCGGGATGGGGGACTGTCGGAGAAATCTTTGTACGATCCCTATTGGGCCAAGGAAAAAGCGGCGGAACACGCGGCCAACTTTATGTATAACCGCCAGCAGCAGGTGGGGCACTTAGCCGGAATGATGCAACGCCCCCCCTTGGTGGTGTCTCCCTATGATGCGGAATTATTTGGGCACTGGTGGTATGAAGGCCCGTGGTTTATTGACTATCTGTTCCGCAAAACTTGGTTTGATCAAGACAGCTTTGAGATGACCCACTTAGCGGACTATCTTCGTAACCATCCCACCCAACAGGTGTGTCGTCCCTCCCAATCCAGTTGGGGCTATAAAGGTTTCCATGAATATTGGCTCAACGAAACCAATGCCTGGATTTATCCCCACCTACACAAAGCGGCGGAAAGAATGATTGAACTGAGCCGACGGGAGCCGGCGGATGAATTGGAAGAAC
This sequence comes from Synechocystis sp., assembly GCA_035285105.1. Taxonomy (GTDB): domain Bacteria; phylum Cyanobacteriota; class Cyanobacteriia; order Cyanobacteriales; family Microcystaceae; genus Synechocystis. The sequence goes on along the minus strand of JAYKHU010000277.1, from coordinate 3,119 downwards.
GGGCGTTAAACCAAGCGGCCCGGGAGTTGCTGCTGGCCCAATCCTCCGACTGGGCGTTCATTATGCGGACTGGCACGATGGTTCCCTACGCCGTGCGCCGTACCCGCTCCCATTTATTACGGCTAGAAAAGCTATACGATGACATCAGGGCTGGTAAAGTTGATGCGGGGTGGCTCGAAAAAGTAGAAACCATGGACAATATTTTTCCCAAGATTGACTACCGGGTTTACCGGCCCTTGTCTTAAGGGTGGGGGGTCAATCTCAATAAGCGAATATTGTTGCAACTGAGAAGGGAAGCCACTATGATTAGGGGCAATATATCCCCGACGAATCCCCTAGGATTATGCCTTACACCGCCGATTCCCTAAAAGCTGAATTGAATGCAAGAGGCTGGCGTCTGACCCCCCAACGGGAGAAAATTCTCAAGGTTTTTCAAGACCTACCCGAAGGAGAACATCTCAGCGCTGAAGAACTCCATCATCACCTAGAAAAAAATAAGGAAGGCATTAGTCTTTCCACCATCTATCGCAGTGTGAAATTGATGTCGCGGATGGGAATTTTGCGGGAATTAGAGTTGGCAGAGGGTCATAAACATTACGAAATTCAGCAAGCTTCTCCCCATCACCATCACCATGTGGTTTGTGTGCAATGTAACCGTACCATTGAATTTAAAAATGATTCTATCCTGAAGCAAAGTCTCAAACAATGCGAAAAGGAAGGGTTTCAACTGATTGATTGTCAGTTAACGGTGACGACCATTTGCCCAGAAGCCATTCGCATGGGCTGGCCCTCTACTTTACCCAGTAATTGGACCTGTAGCCGCACAATTTCCGAGCGTTCTCCCCAGGAGTCCTAGGGGGGGTTAGGAAATTCCATCAAGGAGTGTGGAAAAACTTTTCCCACAATGCTGTTAACCCAGGGCAGGGGGCTTTACTTCGTAAGCTAGGGGCTTTGCCGGCCTGGACTTGGTTCCAGCGAAAGGGGCCTTCCTTGGCCGCCGATAGGACTAATAACCGTTTGGCACGGGTGATGGCCACGTATAGCAAGCGATATTCTTCGGCTTGTTTTAGGCGATCGGCTTCCTGCCAGGCCGTTGGGTTATCGGGGAGCACCGTTAAAGGAGACCCGTGGAGATGGCTATGGTGAACCGCTTGACGGATTTGGGCCCGGGCCACTTCCGCGAGGGTATAGTCCCCTAAAAATTTGGCCCCGGTGGGAACCCAGAGGGAACCCGGGAGACTGTCTTGGTGTAAAAACGGCACAAACACATAGTCCCAATCCAGCCCTTTGGCTTTGTGCATAGTAATGATCGTAATTTGTCCGGGTCGGGTGTATTTTTCGTCATCATCCTCGGCGATCGCCTCAAATTGCTCGCTGTTCACAATGTCTTGGAGGGCCGCGAGGAGATTTTTCAACGATCGTTCCGGCTGGGTTTGGGCTTGCAGCCGTTCAGATAATTTTTGCAACGTCGCTAAGTCTGAGCCGTCATACTGCAAAGTCAACCCTAAAAAGGGAATCAGTTGGTAAGCAGGTAATTCCAGTCGGGCTTTGAGCAAACTACAACAGATGTGGCGGGCAACGTCAGCCGTTTCCGGATAGGTCGGAGCCAGGGGAGTGGGGTAAAGGAACTGTTCCGGGGCAATGGTTAATGGGTTTAAATCCTGGACGGGAATCAGTCGTCGGTGCTGCAAAATGGTGAGGGCCCCTTTCAATAAGTCGGGGGAATGGGGACGGTCAAGAAATTGTAAGAGGGCTAACATTTCCGCCGGAATGTGGGAGGATCGGTCACTATCTCCCACGTTAAAAAGACGCAAATTTGTTTCTTTTTCGACGCCCCGGAGGCGATCGGCGATGAAAGTCCCCTGGCGATTTTCCCGCACTAAAATAGCGGCTGTATGGTCGGGATTGGCCTGTAATAACGGCACTAAACGGCGTTGAATAAGATCCACCTCTTGGTAAATATCGACGGGAAACTGAATATCTACCCCACCATCGGTGGCAGGCGGATTGGGTTGGCGATCGCCAGGATCAACGGGGCGAATGGCTTGTGCTCGAAACGGTAAGGAGAGGATTTCTGTTGGAGCTGTGAACCGACGTTGCCAATGCTGGTTCACCCATTGGATCAAATAATTGGCGGCAGCAATCACTTGGGTATTACTCCGTCCCGCTTGATCCATCGTGGCAAACTGGGCCGTTTCCTGACAGCGGTGACAAAACCAATTGAAATAGAGGGGATCTGCAGGGGTAAAGGTGGAATTAATGGCTTGGTTCGGATCGCCGACCCGAATCAACCGCACTGCCCCAGAAGCCGGGTCCTGGGCTAGACGGGTCAATAACTTTTCCTGTAAGGGGCTAGAATCCTGGGCTTCATCTTCAAACACCCCAAAAAATTGGCGTTGCCATTGCTGGCATAAATCCGGGTCGTCCAACACCGTCAAGGCTGCCAGAATCATATCGTCGTAGTCAATCCAGTCCTTTGCCGTCATCAGATCCTGATAAATGGCAAACAATCCCGCCCCGGCGGCTAAGCTGGGACTCCCAGGGGGAATCTGGGCTAAAACTTCCACATCCTGGGGGGTCAACCCCGAACTTTTTGCTTCTGAAACGACGGTTTTAGTTAATTCCGGCAGAATATCCGTCCCCAGGGCGGATTGACGGCGTAGGGTCTCCGTGGTTTCCCCATCAAAATTACCTGCTTCTAAAAATGCCTGATAGGCCTGGGGATTTTGGCGTCGCCACTGTTCCACAGCGGTTTTGATGAGGCGATGACTGCGTTGGGGGGAGACGATCGCCTGAAGATCGAGGTTCACCCCGGATACATCGGGATGGCGGAGGGCAATATTAAGCGCGATGCCATGTAAGGTTTGCACCGTAAACCCTAACCCCGGCAAATCCAACTGCTGGAGTCGTTGTCGTACTTTACTTTTAATGGCCGCCGCCGCCGATCGCGTATAGGTGACAATCAATAATTGTTCCTGGTTATGGAGTCGATGCTGGGCAATGGCGATCGCCGCCGCCACGGCCAAACTATGGGATTTTCCCGCCCCCGGCACCGCCGACACGGCCATTTCTCCCCCGGCCCAATTCGCTAGGGGCCGTTGGCTAGTGCGTAAACTTTG
>JAYKHU010000276.1:0-17948 GCA_035285105.1 Synechocystis sp. | reverse complement strand
CAACAGGCGATCGCCGCTGGCAAGCATGTTTTATTGGAAAAGCCCTTAACTTTAACGGTTCAAGAATCGGTCAAGCTGTTTCACCAAGCCCAACACCAAGGGGTGATAGTAATGCCAGATTTTGAGTTTCGTTTTGTACCGGCCTGGCAATATTTGGCGGAATTATTAGCGGAAGGGATTTTGGGTAAATTGCGGTTGATTAAGGTGGATTGGTTGGTGGCCAGTCGGGCCAACCCTGAGCGGGCATGGAATTGGTATGCTCAGCGGGAACAGGGAGGGGGGGCCTTGGGGGCAGTGGGTTCCCATGCTTTTGACTATTTACATTGGCTCTTTGGCCCGGCTAAACGGTTATCAGCATTCCTCAGTTGTGCGATCGCCGAACGTCCTGATCCGTTAGTCCATAATCAGTTAAAGCCAGTGACGGCGGATGATACGGCGTTAATTAGTTTGGAATTGGGGGATGGTACGCCCTGTCAGGTCAATATTAGTTCCGTGGCCTATGGGGGACGGGGTCATTGGCTGGAAATTTACGGCGAAAAGGGCAGCTTGGTGTTGGGGAGCGACAATTTAAAGGATTACGTCCATGGGTTTAAACTGTTCCATTGTCCAGCGGGTAAAGCGATGACGGAATTAGAGATTCCGAAACGGTTAGCGTTTCCCCAGGTGTTTACCGATGGTCGTTTAGCCCCCGTCATTCGGGTTATGGAACAATGGGCGACCAGCATTGAGCAGGGTCAGGCCTTTGCCCCTTCGTTACGGGATGGGGTGTATTCTCAATTACTCATGGATTTGACCCACCAGTCCCACCAGCAACGGCAATGGCTAACGGTGCCGGCTTTAGACCAAGTTTTAGGGTAAGCATGGCAAACCTGCCCCATCTAATTGTCATCTGTGGCCCCACCGCAACGGGGAAGTCTCAATTGGCGATCGCCCTGGCCCAACGCTTCAATACGGTGATTTTAGGGGCCGATTCCCGTCAGATTTACCGGGAATTTGATATTGGCACGGCGAAACCCAACTCCGGCGATCGCCAGTTAGTGCCCCATTATTTCATTGACATCTGTGACCCAACGGAAACCTTCACGGTGGCAGATTATCAACAGCAGGCCCAATCGTTAATTGCCGCCCAACCCGGTCCGGTGCTCCTGGTGGGGGGAACGGGGTTATACATTCAAGCCATCACCCAAGGCCTCAAAATTCCGGCGATCGCCCCCCAGCCGGCATTACGACAACAATTCAGTGAACTGGGTCAATCCTTTTGTTATCAACTGTTACAACAGCTAGATCCCATTGCCTGCCAAAAAATCCATCCCCCCGACAGCTTTCGTACTATCCGCGCCCTGGAGGTGTTTTACGTTACGGGGCAACCCATTTCTGCATTGCAAGGGGAAAATCCGCCGCCCTATCAGATTATGCAAATTGGCCTTGCCGCCGATCCCCACCAGTTACAAACCCGCATTGAACGCCGTACCCAGGCCATGATTGACGCCGGTTTAGTCGAGGAAGTGGCGCATTTAATGCAAAAGTATGGCGCTGATTTACCGTTGTTAAACACCTTAGGTTATGCCGAAATCAAGCAATATTTACAAGGTCAAATGTCCTTGACCCAGGCTCAAGAACAAATCATCATTCACACCCGCCAATTCGCCAAACGCCAACGCACCTGGTTTCGCCGGGATGACACCATTCACTGGATCAGCGTTGAGGAGGATCCCTTGGCCCAGGTCTGGGCGTTATTGTCCCCCGCCTAACTCTCACCGTTCAGTCTATCCCGCCCGGAAAGACACGCCAGAATCCCAACAGTGGCAGCAGGAAAAAAAGCATCGCTAAATAACCGATCGCCCAGGCAATATTTTGGCCACTGAGACGGGCAAAGGTTTGAGCTAACCATAGGGGGACACGTCGTAATCCCGGTAGGCCGTAAATCAATAAAATTCCCAACCCATTGAATAAAACGTGAACCAGGGCAATTTCCACCGCCGCAAAGGACGCGGGCACCACGGCGATCGCCGCCAGGAAGGCGGTCAGGCAGGTACCCAGATTTGCCCCGAGGGTCACCGGATACACCACCGTTAAAGGCATTAAATCCGTGGCCGCCAAGGGAACCAGTAAGCTCGTTGTCAGGGAAGAGGATTGGGCTAAAGCAGTGATCCCCGCCCCCAGGGCCATCGGGATGAGGGCTGGGAGAAAAGGCATGGGAGCTAGGGGGGATGCCGACGGAGCAGGCAAGAGGGTGGTTAACCAACCGAGGGGTTTTGCCCCGAGTAATTTTTGTAAAATTTGCCCAATATTGATCAGGCTCACCAGCAACAAAATGCCGCCCACGCTGGTAACCATGACCCCCGACCAGGGTGGCGTTAAATACTGTTCGCCGAGGGTTAAGAGTTGATGTTGCGGCCAGGTGATTAACCCTGAAACCCCGTTGTCCTTCAATAGGGGAGCGTGAACCCAGGGTTGCAGGGCCGACGCTAACCCATGGGCACTGTTTTCAATGCCATGAAACCCAAGTTCCAGGGGGAATAGAATGGCTAAGGCAAGCAAGTTAAAAAAGTCATGGATTGTTGCCGCAGCAAAGGCCCGTTCAAAGTTTTCCTGTTGCCGTAAAAAGCCCAAACTGGCCACGGTATTAGTCACTGTCGTGCCAATATTGGCCCCCATTACCATCGGTACGGCGATCGCCACCGGTAAACCACTGGCCACCAAGCCCACCAAAATTGTGGTGACCGCACTGGAGGATTGCACCAACGCCGTGGCAAATAGGCCCACACCTAGCCCCAGCAACGGATTTTGGGCAAAACTAAAGATACTCACCAGGCGATCGCCAACCCAGAGGGCTAAGCCACCACTGATTAAATTAACTGATAACAACAGGGTGTACAGTAAGGCCCCCAACCCCATTACTCGTCCCAAGGAAACCCATCTAGATTTGGGAGACGGCACATTGGAGGGCGGGGAGGGGGAAGTCATAGAGGTTTGAACCGTTGGGAAACGGGAATTACCCTTGGGCCGGGACAGGGGGAGCCGTCAGGGTCGGGAATTGACGGCGGGCGGTGTGCCAAAATCCCTGGAGTACTTCCCGCCGTTGGTTTTGAGCAAAGGTTTGTTTTACGATCTGGGCCAGTTGCTGCCAATCCCAGTGGTTAACACTGACTGCCAAGGGTTGATCTTCCAGAAAGGTGACCAAACTCAAGCCGGCGATGCGAGTTAGATAGGCCGCACTCACCCCTTGGATGGCGCCACCGGCTAAATAGGTTAAGGGTTGGCTTTTTAAAAGGGTGGCTAGGGCCTGGGTGGAAAGCTCCACCAGTCCCAGTTTGATTAACACCTCCCCCATCTGGGTGGCAACGGTTTTGGCCTGGGTCAGGCTCATTTTTTGACCGTAAAGTTGACTCAAATCCCACACTAATTGCCCATTGATGGCGATCGCCGCTAGTAGGTCTAAATTGGCCACGGGATTGACCAACGCCGTCCCAGCGGTTAACCATTGGGCCGTTTCGATCAGGGGCAAGGCCAGGGCCCGACGATTCCCTTGCCACCGCTGGCGGGCTTGTTGCTGTACCGCTTGCGCTTGACGCCAGTGAACGGCGAGTTGCCAGCTATGACACTCCGACGGATCTATCTGCTCAAATTGGTTGAGAAGATCCCCCAGTTGGGGAGCCGGTATCTCCTGGTCCTGTTCAATCTGTCCATCGGCTAAATGGCGACGGATTTGGATCGGCTGGGGGGCCGCACTAATAGCTTGGACGGGTCGCGCCGGTTGCAGGGCAGCGGTTTGGGATTGTAGTTGGGCTAAAATTACCTGGCGATCGCCGTCGGTATGAAGATCTTGTTTATTAAAAATCAATTGCCAGTGGTGATGCTGTTGGTGCAGAAACTCTAATAATTGCCATTGGGTAGCGGTTAAATCCCCGGTGGTTAACACCCAAACAAAATGGGCCGCATTGATTAACGTTTCTAGGTCAGTAATGGAGGTTTCAGCGGGAATCGCCTGCCAGTTGAGGGGACGGGTTTCCCCCGAGTCTGCCACCGTTGCCTGGGTCGGCAGTAACGCCAGTAGGGTACTTTTACCGGTGCGGGTTCCCCCGAGAATGACGCCGTTAAATGCCTGGGGGGGCACAGGCACCGTTGCCAGGGGGATTAATTGGGCGTTTAAATCCCTGAGGTCAAGGTTCGGGGTCTGAGTCTGAAGCTGGGTTAAATATTGATCGACGTTGGCGATCGCCGTTTGTAACGTTTCCGGGGTCAGGGGGGGCAATTTTTCCGTCAGTGAGCCTTTAGGCGATCGCCGGAGACGCCAGAATAACAGCCCCGCACCGGACAATCCCCACAAAAGCCATTGATTGATCCCGTCCCAGCCTCCGGTCCAATACTCCCAGCCTCCTAGTAATGCACAAATCCCTAAACCGCCGACTATGAAGGGCTTTCTGAAAACACGTTGCATCGCCATGATCGCCGTTTCCCCATTGACTTGATCAATTGACCGAGACTGACTGCCGACACGGTCCATTAAATTCTATGCTACTAGACAGTTGACCCCGCACTGTGAAAGCAGCAGGGGGCCATCCCCAGGTTTAGCCCCCTGAACCGGATCATCCCCGTTGTTATTGTTAAACATCCGTTATGACTGTTTCCCCCTCAATCCCTGAAAAAACGATAATATTTCCCGCCATGGGCTGTGGAACCTGGGCTTGGGGGAATAAATTACTCTGGGGTTATGATGCGTCTATGGATGGGGAATTGCAGGGGGTTTTTAATGATTGCGTCCGCGCTGGCATTACCTTTTTTGATACCGGTGATTCTTATGGTACGGGGCGACTCCAGGGGCAAAGTGAAAAATTATTGGGTCAATTTGCCCAGGCCTATCAAGGGGAGAATCAAAACAACATTTGTTTAGCCACAAAACTCGCCCCCTATCCCTGGCGATTAACCCCTAACGCCATGGTCAAAGCGGGGGTGGCCTCCGGCGATCGCCTACAACGGCCCATTGATCTCGTGCAACTTCATTGGTCAACGGCCAACTATGCCCCTTGGCAGGAGCGGCCCCTGTTGGCGGGGCTGGTGAAATTATGTCAACAGGGGCAAGCCAGGGGATTAGGGTTGTCGAACTTTGGGCCGAAACGGTTACAAAAAGCCTACGACTTTTGCCAAGACCACGGGGTTAAAATCGTCAGCTTACAGGTGCAATATTCGTTGCTCTCCACCTACCCCGTCGCGACGTTGGGCTTAAAAGAGTTGTGCGATCACCTGGGTATTCAACTCATTGCCTACAGCCCCCTCACCTTGGGATTATTAACCGGCAAATATTCTCCCCAGGGGCCGTTTCCCAAGGGTCTGCGGAATCTTCTATTTCGCCAATTATTGCCCGCCATTCAACCGTTATTGGCCACTATCAAGGCGATCGCCGACAGTCGGGGGAAAACCATGGCCCAGGTGGCGTTAAATTGGTGTATTTGCCAAGGGACTATGCCCATTCCTGGGGCGAAAACCCGGCAACAGGTGGCAGATAATCTGGGGGCCTTGGGGTGGCGGTTAGACGCGGGGGAAATGGTGGAGTTGAATCAGCAGGCGGCGGGCCTCTCCAAAACCATGGTGCAAAATATTTTTCAAAGTCGTTGAAGGGGTTTGCTGCGCCCTCTGACCTCAATCCCTACCAAGGATCCATCGCTGTCTTGAAGGGATCCTGGTCATCGGTGGGCGGGACGTTCACCTCTCCCACCCAGGTGGCCTCCTTGGCATCGAGTTCGGGGACATCCCCATCCACACTTAATTCTTCAATGTCGGCAAAATCCCGGATTAGCGTGGATTCGTCATCGGTGGATAGGGATCCTTTTTGACTCCGTTTTTGGGACGATAGGTTTTCTAACGCCTCCAGTTCTGGCAGGAGGTCTAGGGTCGGGGAGGGGGTTGGCGTTGGCGCCGGTTTCGGTTCAGGCTTGGGGGCCGGTGGGGGTTCCGGGGGCGGGGCGGCAGGGGCTTTCGGGGTGATCGCCTGTTTGAGTTCAGCCAGGGATTGGTTCAGTTGGGTAACACAATGTTCTAAGCTTTGCACCCGCGCCATTAAATCGGGGGGGAGAGGGCCTGGAGTTGCCGGGGGGGCAGCCATCGGCGTCGGGGGCGCAACATCGGGCATTTGAGGAAACACCCGGTTCACTTCTTCCAAGCTGGTGATTCCTTCCCCCACCAGGGCGATCGCCGCCTGGGGAAGAGTGGTAATACCCGTTTGTTGAAAGGCGAGCCGTAGATCCGCCGCCGGACAAGGACGGCGAATAATTTGTTGTAACGACGTCATCATGGGCACCACTTCAAACACCCCACTCACCCCCACATAGCCCACCCCATGACATTGCTGACAGAGCCGTTGTTTAATGCCAGCCTGTTGCATGACCTCCGGGCTGAGGCTATTGGCTTGATAGATACTTCCCCCGGGTAAACCGTAACGCTGTTGTTGGTCGGGGCTAACGTCGGTTTTGAGGCGACAACTCCGACAGACACGCCGGATCAAGCGTTGGGCCACCACCCCGCGCAAATATTCCCCCAACACGGCGGGGGAGAATGATTGTTGTAGTTGGGCGATCGCCATGGCGGCGTCCTTCGCGGCTAAGGTTAGGAACACTAAACGACCCTGATTAAGGGCATTCACCACGGCGGGGATTGTGTCGCCCTCCGTTAACCCGTCCACCGCGATCACATCTAACCGTTGGTCAAGCAATGCCGTAATGGCTTTTGCCGCCGTGAAACCGTGTTCCTGATTCACCACCACTTGGGTAATGCCTTGATGGGTATGGCGAATGGGATCTTCCACTGAACCCACGGCGAGATTGCGTTTTAATTGTTGCCCTAACAGCGCTTCTAGGGTGGTGGATTTACCGCCATAGGTGGGCCCCGCAATCACCACTAGCCCTGACACCGCCTGGGCCAATTCCTGGATCTGACTCTGGACTTGGCGATTGTGGGAGAGTTCCGTCAACTCGGGTAGTTTTTCTTGCCCCGGTACGATGCGAACCAGCACCTTTTCCCCATAAAAACTCGGTAGGGTGTTGATGAAAAAATAGGCCGGGCGACCATTGTAGCTTTTGCGGAGTCGTCCCTTTTGGGGAATGTCCGTTTGATTCACATCTAAATTGGTCATCACCTTTGACCGTCGCACGATCGCCGGCCCGAGTTCCGTGGGAATGGGTTCCATCAGTAACCGTAGGTTGCCCCCCTGACGGATATGAACTAAGACCTGGTTTTCTTCGGGATTAATGTGAATTTCATCGGCCCCTTCCCGGAGTCCCAAAATGAGAATTTTATTGACCAACTGCACCACTTGCTTATCCTCCGCATCGGCGATCGCCGGTGAAGACGGTTGGGGCGGCGGTTCGGATGGGTTTTGTAAGGCCGCAATTTGGGGGGGCATTTCTTCGATCACCTCTGTGACCTCCACCACCGTGGCCGGGGAGCGTGGATCAGTTTTAGCCTCGTTAGACGCCATGATAATTTTGAGCAGGGCCTGATCCCCATAGAGCTGATCCAGGAGAGCGTCGTAATCTTCCCGCATAATGCCCCGCCGTTGCACCGTTAGTTGATGGGGACTGAGTTGACTGTCTAAAAACTGATAGGCTTCCTCATCACTGGGATCAATCATGGCCACCAATAAAGCTTCCGACGCCTCTGGATGATGGAGGGGCAAAAAGCCATACTGACGACAGAGGGGTAACGGTAAATACTGGTTAATTAAGCGGGCGATCGCCGTCTTATCCGCCACTAAGGGGGTTAATTGATCTTGATCGAAAAACGTCACCCCATGGATCACCGTTAGGGCAAATCGTTGTTGGGCCGCATACTGACGATGTAACTCCGCCGGCAAGGATTCCCCAATGATTGCTTCCACCACCTTCGGTAGGGCCGCCCCTGTGTGACGGCATTCCAAGAGGGCTTGGTGAATTTGGGACAGGGATAAATAACCGGACTCAATCAGCGCCTGATCAAAGGGGGACAGGGTAAATTCTTGGGAATCGGAGGACATAGACATGGCAGCAACAACGAAAAACGCAAGTCAACAGGTCGGATTCAAGGGCAGGGAGAGGGATGACTCTAGGATGCCTCACCGGGGAAAAAGCGCATCATAATTTTGATTACAACCGCTGATTCCTGCAATCCCAGGGGACGGAGGCAGAAAACAGGGTGGACAACAGAGCGAGCAATCCTCCTGGACTTAAATCAAGCCGGATAATTGGGGCGAAAAGTAGCGGGCGGCGGAGGTACAGGTTTCGAGAATCTCCACCGAATGTAACCCCGGTAATCCCTGGTCGGCCAGTTTTTGAAAAATCCAAGCGGCGATCGCCTCACTGGTGGGACTTTCCAAGCCAAGGCTGTCATTTAAATAATAATGGTCTAAATAATCCTTTACCAAGGGGTCTAGGTAGGCCTTTAACACCCCAAAATCCATCACCATCCCCGTTTCCGAGCCACTGGTTTTGAGCTGTTCACTGACCACATAAACCCGTCCCCGAAAACTATGGCCGTGCAAACGCCGACATTTGCCTTCGTGGTGGGGCAGCCGATGGGCGGCTTCAAAGGAAAACTCTTTGTAAATCATCCACATAATTCTCACTTTACCCTTGCCCCAGGCGATCGGAAAGACAAAAACCCAAACCTGGGGCATCGGAGAGGGGGAACTCAAAACAAATGCCCTGGATTCACCGCGCAAAGCGTAACATCGTCTACCATTTTTAGCCAGCCGCAATGGTATTTTAAGCAATCATTAAGGGGGTTTTGACCCCGTGCCAAAATTGTGACCGGGATGGTGAACTATTTGGGGGCAGGCGCCGTCTTAGCTTCCAAGATTAACCAGTCTCGATTAAGATAGAAACGACTCTGGGGCGTAATTTGTCTTTTAAGGTCGTTGGCATGGTTGTGGTGTAGAGATTAGGGACTCAATGTCCACTTTTCTTCAATGTGAGGAGTTTGTATGTCTTACTGGATTCAGAAACGCTTAAAATCCATTGAATTGGCCTTTGATAAGCCCTATTGTCGGGCGATCGAGTCCGTCATTGATTTGATTTGTGATCAATTTCAAGGGGGGCACAAGTTATTAATTTGCGGTAATGGGGGATCCGCCGCCGATGCCCAACACCTGGCCGCTGAATTTGTCGGACGATTTCACCTCAATCGCCAAGCCCTACCGGCGATCGCCTTGACCACCAATAGCTCGATTTTGACCTCGGTCAGTAACGATTACGCCTACGATATTGTTTTTTCCCGGCAAGTGGAAGCCATGGGCAAACCAGGGGACATTCTCTGGGGATTATCCACCTCTGGTAAATCATCCAATGTACTCCATGCCCTTAAATGCGCTAAGGATTTAGGACTCTACACCATTGGCATGGCGGGCAACGACGGGGGCTTGTTTCAAGAATTTGCCGATTACGCACTGTTTGTTGGCGAACAGAGTACCCCTTACATCCAAGAAATTCATTTAATGACCTACCACCACATTTGCGAGCAGGTGGAGGCCCGGTTATTTGCCAAGAAAAAACTGGGGTTGGTGGCCTAGATAATTTTAAGAAACAGTCAAAACCTCTCCAACGTCCCTCAATCCCCAAACAGTAATGCCTGGATCTCTTCCAAGCGGGGCTTGAGGTAATCCAACTGGTCTTGGAGGGGTTGTAACGCCGATTGCAGTAAATTACTTTTGAGATCCAGCGCCAGCACTTCCTGACGGGAAACCCGGATTTCTTCCTCCTCTTTGCCCACCGAGTCCCGCTTGATTTGAAACTGATGATCTAACTGTTGGATCATGACCTCAATCTGCTCTAGCCCTTGGCGCGTATTTTGCAGATTTTGTTCTAAGTGACGCCGTTCCTCCTGCAGTTTTTGTTTGCGGACTTCCAGTTGCTGAATTACCGGATCCAGGTCAATGTTGGGAATGCTTTCATCGATTTCCACCACCCCTTGGCGCCGACGCAGAATTTTCAGATGTTGCAGCAAAATCTCTTGGCGCTCTTTCAAATTACGGCGTTGCCCGATGAGGGTTTCATCCAACATCCGTTTCCGTTCCTGTTCTTCACTGAGTTCTTCTTCGAGGCCTAAACGGCTTAACTCATCGGCGTCAGCTAATTGGGTTTGGAGTTCGTCCACCGCCTCGCATTGCAGGGTGAGTTCTTCTTCTTGATCGTTGACAAAGCGAGCCAGCTTTTGCATATCGGCCTGTAAGGCTTTGACAATTTCCTCCAGTTCCCCCAGGGGTAATTGCTCCAGATGTTGCAAATCAATTTGATACTCTTTATCGACGGTCATTGCCCCCGTAGCCAGGCGATACAACGTCGTTTGTAAGGCTTCGGCGGCACTGGTTTCAGCGTTGAGCCGGGCCAGTTGTTGTTGGCGAAACTCGATGCCCTGTTGTTCGAGACTTAATTGCACCTTCGCTTTACTCAGTTCACTCTGGATGCTGTCTAAATCTTGACGGTGTAAGGCGAGTAATTCTTGTTTTTTGGCGATCGCCTCTTTTTGTTTTTTCAGGTGTTGTTGGGCATCGGTGACTATCTGCCACTGTTGGTTAAAGGCTTCCTGTTGTTGATCGGCGGACTGGCGGGCATTGCCAATGACCTGGATTAAAGAGGGGATGGCTTCCGGATAAGCCCCAAGCCGTTGCAGTAAGCCCTGGAGGACATCGCGATTTTCAGCGCTATTTTCCAGCAAAACCCCAAACTGCTGCTGGAGACTAGAAAGTTGTTCCCGTTCCTGCTCTAGGCGTTGCCAGGCTTGATCGACTTCATATTTTTGCTGTTCAACTTGGCTCAGTACCGATTCCCGCTCTTCAATATCGGATTCCTTGGCCTCGATGTCCATTTCCCGCTTATTGAGTTCCTGAAACTGGAACGTCAAGGACTCACGCCACCGTTCAATGTCACTCTGTTGGTCCTTGAGCTTTTCGGATAATCGGGATAATTTTTGTAATTGACGCACCAATTCCGGCGCCGCGACCTCTGGGGAGCCTTGCAAAGAGCGATTGTTACTGAGGTTGAGAATCCAGAGTGTGCCTTCTTTGGCTTCCCCCATATCCTCAGTTTGATAGGATTCTTCGTTGGGCAGCGCACTCCAGGTCAGATCGCTATGTTGACAGGCAAGCAGTCTTAGTTCGGTTTTATAGCCGCCTAAAAAGTTTTTAGTTTGTTTTTTCGTTTCAGCCAGATAGAGCACAAGTTGAATTCCTGAGCGGTGGTGATGGGGCTGTCGAGATTGGTCTCGTTTTATTTTACTCGCAAGTCTGGACTTAGATGGTCCCTGGGTGGATTTTTATTGCGGTGAATTCTTAACAAGGTTGTAACGGCCAAGACGATAGCTCGTCAAGTAGACTATAAACAATTTCATCTTTGAAAAGTTATGCAGGGAACCCTGAACGAAATTGATCTCCGGAGTATCCTGCAACTGATTGAGTTGGGACAACGAACGGGAGAATTATTTGTTGAGGTATCTCCCCGTCAGGGGTCTGGCCAAGGGGTTGCGGAGGCGGAATTCAACGATGGGGGGGGACTTCCCCATCAGGCAAGTTGTTGGTTTTTATTTTTTGTTAACGGTAAATTAGCCTACGCAGCGGATCAAAACTGTGCCCAGTTACGCCGACTCCAAGCCTACCTACACCATTACGGACTAGCGATTCCTTTGGCGGACATCAAGCTAGACAGTTTGGCGCTGAATAATATTCCTGAATATGCTTGTCTGTGGCAATTATTGTCTAAGAATATTTTGACACCCACCCAAGCCCATCGAATCATTCGCAGCATGATTGAAGAGGTGTTATTTGATCTATTGAGTTTGCGCCATGGCAATTTTGTGTTTGAGTTGGGGTCTGCCTTGGAACCCCCGTTGACCACCTTTGCCATTAGTCCTTTGTTAAGTCAAGTGGCCCAACAACTCCAGGCCTGGAAACAATTATATTTACACGTTCAGTCCCCCGATCAACGGGTGGCGATCGCCACAGAACCGGCCCTGGCGGCTAAAGTCCCCGAAAAACTGGCCCAACGGTTCCGAGAATGGACAGAAACGGATATTTCCCTGCGCCAAATTGCCCGTTATTTACAGAAAAATGTCCCCACCGTCGCCCATGGTTTGTATCCCTACATTGAGCAAGGGGGATTGCACCTCTCTGTCCCCCTCGCGCCCCATTTACGCACGGCTCCGGGGGATAGCTGGGAAACCCTAACGGACTCCAGTCGTCCCCACATTGTCTGTTTAGACGATGATTTAACGGTGGGTAAACAGGTGGAATTATTTCTGAGTCGTCAGGGGTATCAGGTGACCCTCCTCCAGGATCCCCTCGAAGCCATGACGGCCCTGTTTACGTTGCGACCCGATTTGATTTTGTGCGACATTACCATGCCCACCCTAGACGGCTATGAAATTTGTCGGGTGTTAAAACATTCCCAAACCCTGCGCCTGACCCCCATCATTATGCTGACGGGTAAGGATGCCTATTTAGACCGACTGTTGGCGCGGATGGCCGGGGCCAATGATTATCTGACCAAACCCTTTGGTGAAACTGAATTGCTGTCTTTGATTGAACCCTATTGTCGCAAACTGTAAGGGGGGGTCTGGCTCCGGATAACTCACTGATACATTATGGGCAACACTTCCCCTCGGTTTAAGCGATTTCCTGGACAGCGACAACGGCGGGAACAGTCTTGGGAATGGGCGCGGCTCTCCCTGGTTTGTTTGGCGATCGCCATTTTATGGGGGTGGCAATTAGGGCAGGGGCCGTTCATGGCGTTAGAAGAATTACCGGTGGATCTCGCCCAACAGTGGTTAGAGCAGTGGGGGGCGACAGGATTTAACCTTTCCGAATCCTGGGGCTTATTGGGAAACTCGCCGTTAACCGTGGTGCTGATTGCCCTGGGCCAAAGTTTGGGACGGGAAGGACTGTGGGGCGATCGCCTTCCCCTCGGGATGTTGAATCTGCTCAGTTTGCCCCTGTTGTATGGCATGGCAAAAACCCTGACCGGCAAAAGTCTGACAGCATTATTAACTGTTGTGGTGTACGGCACGACGGTGGGGGTTACCTATTGGGCCCGTTTGGCCACCCCTAACGGTTTGTTGTTGCCCTTAACCCTGCTTTATTTAACCAGTGTGTTATTCTGTCGGCGGGATTTGCGGGGATCATTAACCCTCGGTTTAAGCCTGACCGCCTTAGCGTTAACCCATTGGCAGACCGCCGTCCTACTGGGAACAACGGGGCTAATTTTCCTGCACTGGGACACCCCCCGGTTACTCCGCACCCCCAGCTTCTGGATGGGGTTAGGCTTGGGACTGTTACCGGCGATCGCCTGGTGGGGGTACTACAGCGGCCATGGCGGGGGGGGAAATCACCTTGTCCCCCTGGGTAATAGCAATAGGTACAGTGGTTGGCTCTGGATTTTGGCCAGCGCACCGGGATTGCTCTTTGCCGTCACCGGTTTTCAGCAAGCGCAGCAATCTCAACTGTGGAGTTGGGCGCGGTTTCTACTCTGCCACGGGGGAGTATACAGTTTATTGGTGATTCTTGCCCCCTGGTCGAGTGGGCCATTAGTTATGCCCCTGTTTGCCCCCCTTTCCCTGGCAGCGGTCATTAGTTTAATCAACACCTATCACCCGACCCGATGGGACTATCCTCGCTGGTGGGCCCCAGTATTTTTAGGTGGTGCGGGGTTGACCTTTGTGCTGATCACCGGGGTTTATTGGCCGGGGGCGATCGCCGGTCACGCTGCTGGGGGACAATTCTGGGGGGTATTGCTGCTGGCCCTGTTAGCCATGACGCTGATGATGACAGCGACCTTGTTAGATCAACAAAAATCGGAATTTATCGCGGTACTTTTTTGGGGGTTATGGGTTTGTCTCTACTTACTCCTTCACTCTCCCCTCTGGTCAACGTTCCTAGACTGGACAAACCAATGGTATTCCCCCCTCGGCTCTGAGTCCCTAGTCCTGACCGATCACCACTTTGGGCCGTAACACGGTGCCCTCTAGCTCCGCTGTCACGGTGGCGATGCCGAGAAATTCCTGTTGCCCATCCGCCACCCGCACAATCCCGACAGGAAGACCAGGCAGGAATAATCGCTGACCCTGATACCATCGTTGCACCAAATCCGGCGTCAAAATCACTTGCGGTAAATGGGTGAGGGTCTGGTGTGGGGGTAACAACGGGGGGGAACTTTGGGACTCGATCGCCGTTTGCAGTTCCTCCATTGTGATGCTCTCACTAATTTCCATACCGCCACTTAACTGTCGCTCCAACCCTGCTAACGTGGCCCCCACCCCCAGGCGATCGCCTAAGTCCCTGGCTAGGGCCCGAATGTAGGTTCCTTCCCCACAGTCCACCATTAGGGCTAATTCCGGTTTGTCCCCCGATCGCCAGTTCAGCATTTGTAACTTAAAAATTTCCACCTCCCGGCTAGGCACCTCACAGGCAATGCCGGCCCTTGCCAACTCATACAACCGCTTCCCCCCCACTTGAATGGCACTATATTGGGGGGGGATTTGATGAATTTTGCCGAAAAAATGGGGTAATTCAGCTTCAATAGCCGTTAGGGTTAAAGAGGACGCTGACTGCTCCTCAATAATGTTCCCCGCTAGATCATCACTATCCGTCCGCACCCCAAACCGAACTAAAGCCTTGTACCGTTTTGCCGTCGGTAAATAGGGCAATAACCGGGTCGCTTTGCCCACGGCGATCGGTAAGACGCCACTTGCTAGGGGGTCGAGGGTTCCCCCATGGCCCACTTTCCGGGTTTTCAGAAGACGCCGCACCTTGCCCACACAGTCATGGGAGGTCCATTGCAACGGTTTATTTAAATTGAGAAAGCCAAACATGCTAATGGGGATGGAGGCTTAAAAATTCCTGGTGGGAAATGACACCGATCGCATCCCGTTCTCGGTCGTGGAATAAAACTAAGTCTTCAATGGCTAAATTACGGACAGTGGGAAACCCGCTTAAAAATTCTTCAAAGGCCGAAGCTAATTGCTTAATCTTTTGTAACATCGGAGGACGCTGTTCCGACCCACAGATTAATTCGAGAAAGGTTTCCGGGGGAAGGGCGATCGCCGGTTGTTGAGCAGCGGGGAAGATAGCGGCAGAACTGCTGCGGGGCTGGCGGTGGAGGTAGTGGAAAAAGTGGGGATGTTCGTAGGTGGTGGTCTCAAAAAATGCAGTGCCGTGGTTCAACACCCAGGCCCATTGATAGCATTCTTTAAGAATATGAAAGCTATTGCGTGTGGGAGACATGTTAAGGAATGTAATGTGATTGTTAAATTTTACAACTTTATTGCCGTTTGTTAACAATCGTCTCCTCCGTCTTAACCTGATGGTGGCACGATTGGTGATCGCCCTAGGGAAGCCAGGTCAGTTCCCGATAAGCAAGGACAACGCCCTACAAGCAGAACTTTTCCAAGGCCCGGCTCACCCCATCCACTTCCACATCGTCAGTAACCCAATCCGCCAAGGTCTTAATGGGGTCTGGGGCATTCCCCATGGCTACTCCAATGCCGGCATATTTCAGCATTTCAATATCGTTGAAATTATCGCCGATCGCCAATACATTGTCCGGTTGTAGACCCAAGATGTCCTCAGCTAAATGTTGAATGGCGAGACCTTTATTGGCGTGGGGATGGGTGATTTCAAAGTAAATATCTGTGGATTGGGTGAGATGAACATCCTGGAGCGCGTATTGTTGCCGCAGTTCAACCATTAAGGCTTGAATGAGTTGACTATTGGGGCTGATGGCGAGGAGTTTGACGGTGCCCCGCTCAATCATGATTCGTAAATCGCCGATCGCCTCGGCGTTGACCCTGGCCCGTGCCATATAGCGTTCTGTTTCTGGGGTGATTTCTCGGACGTAGAGTTGGTCGTTATGATAACAATGAACTTCAATTTCGCCCCGTAGGTCAGGACTTTCAAAGGTAGCCAAAATGTCCAGGGCGATCGCCGTCGGTAAGGGCCATTGCCGCAAAATTTCTTGGCTGTGGGGATGTTGGGTGAGGGCACCATTATAGGCAATTAACGGTAACGTTGACCGAACCTGTTGGTGGAAGGGTAATGCAGAGCTGAACATCCGTCCCGTTGCTAAGGCGACGGCAATCCCTTGGCCTTGAACCCGTTGAATGGTCTCCACCACCGCTGGTCTCACGCGGTTTTCTACCCCGGCGATCGTGCCGTCAATGTCTAGCACAACGAGTTTAATAGCCACCAGTTTTTTTGCCCCACCAAAATTTGCCCCAATTATGCCATGCCAGGGACGGATTGCTGGTATGCCCGACTACGCCTCCACGCATTTCCTCAGCCTAGGCTGGGACGGTGACCGTTGTTTGTCCCGCTAACCCAAAGGCGCTGTGGGCGGCCCGCAGGGCATCAATCCCCCGGTCTTGGGGAACGACACAACTAATTTTGATTTCTGAGGTGGCAATCATTTCGATATTGATTTGCTCTTGGGCGAGGGCGGCAAAGAAATGGGCCGCCACCCCGGGTTGACCAATCATCCCGGAGCCAACAATGCTGACTTTGGCGATCGCCTTATTGACCTCCACGGAGGCGTTAACCCAATCGTGGGTAAAGGGGAGCAGAATTTGTCGCGCCGGTTCGCTATCCCCTTCCGCCACCATAAAGGCAATGTCCCGACAGGGTTTCCCTGCATTAATACGACAGCGTTGGGACTGGATAATCATATCCACGCTGATGTTGGCTTCCGCTAAGGCCATGAATAATTGGGCAGCCATGCCGGGGCGATCAGGCACATGGCGGATCGCAATTTGGGCTTGATCTTGGTCGAGGGCCACCCCCCGCACAGCGGGCAGAGGATTGGTGTCAACCTGGGATTTAGCCGGGGATAAGCCGATACCAAAGGCGGTGGAGAGGGCATTAATGGCTCGGTCGGCATCCCGGTGATCAATGACGCAACTCACTTTGACTTCCGAGGTGGAGATCATTTCAATGTTGACCCCTGCATCGGCTAGGGTTTTAAACATTTTGGCCGCAATGCCTGGACGCCCAATCATGCCTGCACCGGCGATCGCAATTTTGGCAATACCGTGTTCGACGATAATTTCCGCCTCTTGATCCGCTTCGGGGCTACTCCGCAGGGACGGGGCGATCGCCGCCGTCACCGCTTCCGCTTTGGTCAGTAAGTTTTTCACCACGGTAAAGGCGATATCGTTACTGTTACCGTCATGGATGGATTGAATAATGAGGTCAATATCCACCTGTTGTTGGGAAATATCCCGGAATAATTTAGCTGCGACTCCAGGGCGATCGGGTACCCGCAACAACGCCACTTTAGCTTGATCCGCGTCATATTCCACCCCATCCACCGCCTTGGCAATTTCTAACCCGACCAACGAGCGATCCTTTACGGGGGGCGCCACCACTTTTGTCCCCGGTTCATCACTCCAACTGGAACGGACCACCAAGGTGATGCCATAGTTACGGGCAATTTCCACCGCCCGGGGATGGAGCACTTTCGCCCCCAAACTGGCCAACTCCAACATTTCATCGCAGGTAATTTCCGGCATTAATTGGGCGTCGGGCACTAGCCGGGGATCGGTGGTCAAAATCCCCGGCACATCGGTATAAATTTCACAGCAGTCCGCCTTCAAGGCTGCGGCTAAAGCCACCGCTGACGTATCCGATCCCCCCCGTCCCAGGGTGGTGATTTCTAAATGTTCAACGCTACTGATGCCCTGAAAGCCAGCCACAACAACGACTTTTCCTTCCCGCAAATGTTGCTCAAGGCGATCGGGGCGAATTTCTAAAATGCGGGCCCGGCTATGTTCCGCTTCTGTGACAATTCCCACCTGGGCCCCGGTTAAAGAAATGGCTGGCTGGGCAATTTCCTGTAATGCCAGACTCAACAGGGCGATCGACACCTGTTCCCCCGTGGACAACAGCATATCCATTTCCCGGCGACAGGGGTTTGGGGAAATCTGTTGCGCCAACCCCACTA
>JAYKHU010000275.1:0-17048 GCA_035285105.1 Synechocystis sp. | reverse complement strand
ATGCGCCTGCGCCGGGCCTGTTGTAACCCCAGTTTAATCCTGCCCGACACCCCCATTAAAAGTTCTAAACTGGAAACCTTTGGGGAAATTTTGCAGGAATTATTAGACAACAAACACAAAGCCCTAGTCTTTAGCCAATTTGTGGATCACTTAAGCATTATTCGTAACTATTTAGATGAACAGAAAATTAACTACCAATACCTTGATGGCAGTACCCCCATTAAGGAACGGAAAAAACGGGTGGACGCCTTTCAAAATGGGGAAGGGGATGTCTTTTTGATTAGCCTAAAAGCTGGCGGCACCGGGTTAAATTTAACCGCCGCCGATTATGTCATTCACATGGACCCCTGGTGGAATCCCGCCGTTGAAGATCAAGCCTCAGACCGGGCCCACCGCATTGGTCAAAAACGTCCCGTAACCATTTACCGCTTAGTCGCTAAACAAACCATTGAGGAAAAAATCGTCGATCTCCACCACCAAAAACGGGATCTCGCCGATAGTTTACTGGAAGGCACCGATGTCAGCGGCAAGGTTTCCACAGAACAATTGTTGGGGCTGATCAGCGGTCAATAATCAATCACAGCAATCTGCGTTGGCTTAGGCGTCCCAGAGGTCTGGATTGATGAACGGGTCACGAAGAAGGTGTTGGGCTAACCAACGATGGAGGAGACTACCGGCCTGTCGCCAGGAGCCGTTAGAGTGTTGAATGATGTCCGTCAAAACGGGTTCAGTTAATTGTTGTTGAAGCTGCTTGAAGGCGGCGACCTGGGTTGGCGATCGCCGGGGTAATAATTCCGCTTGAAATTGTCGGGTAATCCAGTGGTTTAACTGGGGTAAAGTTAGGGATTGAAGCAAATATGTTTGCACGGGAAACCCGATCAGACAGGCGATCGCCGCTAGGTTGAAATGACTGCCGACCACAACGGTGAGTTGATGGTGATGGGCTTGGTGCAAAGACCAAAGTAAGAACGGCAACGGAATACGATTCGCTTCATCCCAATAGGTGATTTTGACCCCGTGGGGATCTGGAATCGCAGGCGGTAAAGTATGCCAATCCCAGGGATGGTGGTAATAGTAAATTCCCCCGGTTGCCTGTTGCCAACGCCGCAAATGGGCGGTTTTACCGGCCCCTTTAACCCCCAGAAATTGAATAAACTGGGGGGAATTTGTCAAACTTGGCACTGAGTAACCAAAATCACACCAGCGATCGCCGTTGAGGTACAAATCCTGCCTTGCCAGAAAAGGATTACGCCGGAGTCCCACCCGATGGTACGGATTGTCATAGTCATTCTTGGCCATGGGTAAATGCTAATTCGCTCACGACCCGGAAGGGTTTGATGGCAACGTGTTTGGGGTCATGGTTGGCCAGAATGGCCTCCATGCGGGCGGTAAACGCCTTGGGCAGGCGGGAGTCACGCTGGGAAATAACGACAACTTCCCAAAGAATTCTAATTAATTCCCCGTCATAGGACAGGGGAGCTTTGGCGGGAATTTCCCATTCAAAGGGGACAGCCATTTGGGGCACTAACGTCATCGTTTGAGTGTACCAATCATGATCCACATCCCCCCGTCCTTCGGTGCGCCACCCCAGGGATAGCTTGGCGGGGCAACTCCGGGTTTCCGGCGGTGCAGACCAATGGCACTCTCCCCGTAACATTTGACCCGGGAAGAAACTGTCTTGATTGAGTTCGATAGTCAGCATGGGACGTTAGGGATCCACCACAAAAGTAAAGTATGTAATCAGTTTTCCGATCGCCTGGGGATAGTTTTCTTCCACTTTTAGTAACCAACGAATCTGGTTATGCTTACCCTCAAACGCTGATGGCAACGAGTTGGGAATGTGCAAATTAAAATAGGCTTTCACCTGGCGATCGCCGCCGATCAAACTGTGGGAATAGATACGGTCTTCATGGACAATGGCAACTTCCGTTATCGTATCAGTGCCTTCGGTGTAGATAACCCGTTCCGCACAGAGTAAACTCACCTGTAAACGTCCTTGGTCAGGGAAACGGTCCAGGTTAAACCACCGTGTCCAGGTATTGTCTTTCAACTGACGACGAAACGTGAGGCGATCGTCCTCCCCCACCCGGAGGGGATAATGGGAAAAAATAATTTCTCCGGGCCCCAGACCAAACTGAGCACCTATCTGAAAGCGAAATTGGGGAT
The DNA here is from genome assembly GCA_035285105.1 of Synechocystis sp. Lineage (GTDB taxonomy): Bacteria > Cyanobacteriota > Cyanobacteriia > Cyanobacteriales > Microcystaceae > Synechocystis. Next base: position 14,882 of record JAYKHU010000275.1, on the reverse strand, counting down.
CAAAGATCAATTTTAGACTGCCATAAACCACCAAAAAAATGGGGATGGGCATCAGAATCGGCCAAATAACAGACAGCAGATAAAACGTCACCTGGGAAAAGAAGAAAAACGCCACCACCCCAATGGGCACCAAACCGCCCAGCCCCCCCATCATCCGACTACCGTGTAATAGTTTCATCACCAGTTGACGGGGGGCTTCTGAGGTTAACCGGTAGCCTTCAAACACGGGTTCAATCGCTAACGGTGGAAAGGAAAAAATGAGTTTATGGGCAAGCTTGCTGGGGAGTGATTTGGCCATGATGGTGACCCAAAACCTTAATCAATTCTTAACTAATACAACGCCAACTATTCACAGCGTTAGTCCCCGATAAAGTGAACTACCCTCAAGCATAACCCAACCCTTTTAACCCGATCGCCCCAGGGCCATCAACGACTAACGGGATGCCCCGAGGGCGACAAATCCAGCCTCTTCAATTAACTGTTGTCCCTGCTGACTCAGTAATAAATTGGCGTAGGCAATCCCCGCCTGTTCATCCTGCCGTCCATCCTGCTTCACAATGACAAAGATATTGCGGGTGATGGGATAGGTGGCCTGTTGAAACGCTGAAATATTAAGACGATTCCGTTGCTGGGGACAGTCCTCGGGGGGCACTAAAGGGGCCTGATAGGGGGCCACCCACTCGCCGGTTACCCGTCCCAGGGGTAGGGGTTTAACAGTACATTGAGGCACCAGCTCCGGGGCAGAGGCATAGTAAATTCCCCCAGGATTTTGGCTGACTTTTTGTAAGCCGGGCGTTGTACTATGAACAATCTCAACAGTATTGCCCAATGGTTCATTCTCTAGGACTTGTTCGATAAAAAATTCGACGGTTCCCCCATCTTTAGGATCCCGGGAGTAGGGGGTAATTGATAGATTGGGGCCACCCACCTGCTGCCAATTGGTGATTTTGCCCGTGTAGATATCCCTTAACTGGGCAATGGTAATGCCCGGCACTGTGAGGGTGGGGTTAACGGCGATCGCAATGCCATCGATCGCCACGGGAATTTCTTGGAGACTAAACCCCTTAGCTTGGGCAGCATCTTGTTCTTTGGGTTTTAAAGACCGGGAAGACTGGGAAAATGTTAATTGATTTGCTAACAACATTTCGATCCCTTTTCCGGATCCTGGAGTTCCTGTAATCGGATCCACGTAGACCAATTGGAATTTGGGCCAAACCGTCGCAATGTGTGGATCGGCGATCGCCCGAATTGGCGCAAACGTCGTACTGCCTCCGTAGCGAAAAGTCCCCACGGGAACCCCAGCCACCTCTGCCAGGGTTTCCACCTGGGCCGCCACATTGACCCCTGTTCCCCCGGTATCTTGAGGGGACTGACTAGACCTGCCCGTGGGAGCACCCGCGAATTGTTGGGATAACCACCAAGCTCCTCCTCCGAATAGCCCACTGGTAATTACCGCAGCGGCCAATAACAACATGGTTTCGTTTTTGACAGTCATAGTATTTATACGGAAATCAGGAAGAGGCGTTAGCGTTAATCTGATTTTAGGCATTAGGCACATTATGGCAAATGCCGTTCAATGCCCTGACCCTACCGGGAGCCTCGTTCAATGGGGTCACAATCCCATGCCAGTGAACAATGATCCGCATAAAAGGGAGCGTATTATTCCCCACCACCAGGCAATGAACCCAAGGGAAAAGCAGTGCTAATATCAAGAAAGATGTTGTTTTTTATACATTCTTTAAGTGACTCCATTCGTTAAAACCCTTTAAATCGCGTTTTTAAAAATCCCGTGCCCCACCCCAAACCCCTCCCTGATCTGCCTGAACTGGATAATATCCGTCGTTATGATGCCACGGCGATCGCCCATTACTATGACCGCCGACCCGTTACCGTCCTCTGGCGGGCGATCGAAGTGTTATGGTCATTTGTTTTTTTCGTTGCCTGTCTCCTCTGGGATCAGTGGACCCACCAAGTTGACGTTTATAAGCAACAACGGGCCGAAGATTTACGGGAACTGTTAACGCGATTAGGCCCCACCTTTATCAAAGTTGGCCAGGCCCTCTCGACCCGCCCTGACCTCATCCGGCGCGACTATTTAACGGAACTGATTAAACTTCAAGACCAGTTACCCCCCTTTGACAACCAGCGGGCGTTTCAACTGATTGAAGAACAGTTGGGGATGAAAGTGGATGAGGCCTACCGGGAAATTTCCGCCAATCCCGTGGCCGCCGCTAGTTTGGGTCAAGTGTATCGAGCCATGCTCTACAGCGGGGAAGAAGTGGCCGTCAAAGTGCAACGACCCAATCTGCGCCCCCAGTTAAGTTTGGATTTGTATTTAATGCGTTGGGGGGCACAAAAGTTTGGCCGGTTTTTACCGTTGAATTTAGGCCATGATTTAACCTTGATTGTCGATGAATTCGGCATCAAACTCTTTGAAGAAATTGATTATATTAACGAAGGCAAAAATGCTGAAAAATTCGCCGAAAATTTCCATGGCGATCCCGATGTCAAAGTGCCGATGATTTATTGGCAATATAGTAATCAAAAAGTTTTAACGCTGGAATGGATTCAAGGTTTTAAATTAACGGATACCAATAAAATTCAAGCGGCGGGGATTGACCCCAATACCATTATTAAAATCGGGGTGACGTCCGGTTTACGTCAACTCTTAGAGCATGGCTTTTTCCACGCCGATCCCCATCCGGGTAACCTATTTGCCACCTTGGATGGCCGCATGGCCTATATTGATTTTGGCATGATGGATCAGCTTGAACCCGGAACCAAGGAAACCATCGCCAGTTCCATCGTGCAGTTAATTAACAAAGATTACAACGCCCTGGCCGATGATTTTGTCGCCCTGGGTTTTCTAGCCCCTGAAACCAATATTCAACCCATCATCCCCGCCCTCGAAACGGTGTTTGGGAGCGCCCTCGGGCAAAGTGTACGGGATTTCAATTTCAAAACCATTACCGATGATTTTTCGGAATTGATGTACGATTATCCCTTCCGAGTCCCGGCCAAATTTGCCTTAATTATTCGTTCCTTAGTGACCCAGGAGGGGCTGGCCCTCAGCCTGGATCCCAATTTTAAAATTGTGGAAGTGGCCTATCCCTACGTTGCCCGCCGCCTACTAACCGGGGAATCACCCCAACTCCGTCGCCAACTGATCGATGTTTTATTTAAGGACAATAAATTCCAGTGGCAACGGTTAGAAAATATGTTGAGCATTGCCCGCTCCGACGAGCAGTTTGATTTGTTGCCCACAGCCCAATTGGGGTTACAATACTTACTCTCTGAGGAAGGCCTTTACCTACGCCGTCAAATTTTGTTAGCCCTAACCGAAGACGATCGCCTTCATACCGATGAAGTCCAACGCATCTGGGGCCTGGTCAAAGATGATTTCAAGCCCCAGGAATTGGTGAGCGTCGCCTGGAACGCTGTTCGCGAGTTTTCCATCACCAGCGTCAGCACCCTATTACCCCAGCAATAACCCACTCACCGGGAACGAAACGCTCCCACACTTAGGCAAAAATACGTTTGAGAGACAGGGTGAACCCCGGCAAGGTGGATTCCCCGGATAACGTTGCTGGATTGTGCAAAATTTCAACCCCTTGACCGGGGCGATAAATTTCCACCCGCTGATTTTGGGGATCAATTAACCACCCCAACGTTGCGCCATTCTCCTGGTATTCCTGCATTTTTTGCTGGAGTTTTTTGAGGCTGTCAGTTTTAGACCGTAATTCCACCACGAAATCGGGACACAAGGGAATAAATCCTTGCCGTTGTTCTTGGGTTAGGGCCTCCCAACGTTCCTTCGCCACCCAAGACGCGTCGGGGGATCGATTGGCCCCGTTGGGGAGGACAAATCCGGTGGAGGAATCAAACGCTTCCCCTAGGGTTTCGTTTGCTTCATACCAAGAACTCAGTTGACCCGCAATGCTGAGATTCCGCTTACCCGATTCGCCACCTGTGGGGGGATTCACAATTAATACTCCTGTTGAGGTGCGTTCTAATCTTAAGTCCCGATTGGCGATCGCCAACTCAGCAAATTGCTCTGGGGTTACCGTGAGGTGAATTTGCTCGGGGAGGTTAAGGGAAAACAGGTGGGGGCGATCAAGGGCGTGTACCATGGTTGCTTACTGGGCTGCGGCTAATAATTTGCCAATTAATTGATTGGTCAGTTTCGGGTCAGCCTTGCCGCCAGTACGTTTCATCACTTGACCGACGAAAAAGCCCTGCATATTACCCTTGCCGCTGCGGAACTTTTCTAGCTCCTTGGGATGATCCGCAATAACCGCTTTGATAATGGTAGTCAGTTCTTCCGGGTCAGACAGTTGAATTAAGCCCCGGGATTCGACGATCGCCTTGGGGGAACCGCCTTTTTCCAGTAATTCCGGCAGAATATCCTTGGCAATTTTGCCGCTGATGGTGCCTTGGGTAATTAAACTAATCAATTCCGCGAGGGCTTGGGGGGAGAGGGCCAGGTCATTAATGGTCAGGGTGGGGTTGCTATTGAGGTAAGCGGCAATATCCTGGGTCACCCAGTTGGAGACCAATTTGGTGTCTGCCCCCGCCACGACGGCTGCTTCAAAGTAGTCCGCCACCTCCCGATCGGTGGTTAACACCTGGGCATCGTAGGCAGATAAACCAAATTCCGCTTCATAGCGACGACGTTTGGCCGCGGGCAACTCCGGTAACGTGGCTAACCATGCTTGTTTTTGCGCTTCACTTACCTCTAACGGCGGCAAATCCGGTTCGGGGAAATAACGATAATCGCTGGATCCCTCCTTTTTCCGCATACTGATGGTGCGTTGACTGCCTTCTTCCCACAGGCGCGTTTCTTGATAAATGGGTTCATCGTTGGCGATCGCCGCAATTTGCCGTTCAATTTCGTAATCAATGGCTTTTTGGATGGCACTGAAGGAGTTCATGTTTTTGATTTCCACCTTGGTGCCAAATTCCTTTTGTCCCACTGGTCGCACGGAAATATTGACATCACACCGCAGGGAACCTTCTTGCATATTGCCGTCACTGATGCCGAGGTAACGCACCAACTGCCGCAGGGATTGGGCATATTCCGCCGCTTCTTGCCCTGACCGTAAATCCGGTTCGGACACGATTTCCAACAAGGGCACCCCCGTGCGGTTAAAGTCCACCAGGGAATGGGTAGACCCCGCTAGGCGATCGCTGCCCGCATGGACTAATTTCCCCGCATCTTCTTCCATGTGTAACCGGGTAATACCAATGGTTTTGCGGGTGACTTTTTTACTTTTTTTATCCACCAATTCGATTTCTAAGGAACCATGCTCCACAATGGGCAGGTCGAATTGGGAAATCTGATAATTTTTGGGTAAATCGGGATAGAAATATTGCTTACGATCAAACTTGCTATAGGGGGCAATCTGGCCATTAATGGCTAGCCCTAATTTCACCGCCGCCGCTAGCACCGCTTGATTTAACACCGGCAACACCCCCGGATAGCCCAAACACACCGGACAGACATTGGTGTTGGGGGGACTATCAAAATGGGTAGAGCACTGGCAGAAAATCTTACTGGCCGTATTGAGTTGACAATGGGTTTCAAGGCCAATAATCGCTTCGTAATCCGTTTTAATAGCAGTCGCAGTCATGAATCCAAGCTGTAGGGGTAGCCCCCATTATAGAACTGCCTGGGGCTAGGGCGTTGACTTTCCTGCGGTCAATTCGGCGGAGTCCGTTTCGCTATGCCGTTAAAATTGAGCCTAAAAATGATTGCGCCTAAACCGATTGGTTCGATACGGTGTGGGCATTGCTCTGTCTTTATCCCTAGACGTCCCTTTCCATGCCCCGCTATTTTTGTGCCCAGACCCGCCAGCCAATTATCCTCCAGCAGCAACTTGCTAGCAGTGGAGAAGGGACAGTATGGACAACCGCCAATCCCAAGCAGTTGGCAAAAATCTATCACCACCCCACAGTCCAACGGCAAGACAAACTCCAGGCTATGCTCCAGTACGGGCCCCAACTGTCCCGGCTCAATCATGGATTTCCCGCCACGGCCTGGCCCCAATCCTTACTAATGGACAATGCCCGCCAGATTGTGGGGTTTTTAATGCCCCGGATTACCGGAGGACGAGAACTTATTGATCTCTATAACCCCAGTCGGCGTAAACGTTTGGGGATCAAAGTGACTTGGCATTTTCTCCATGTGGTTGCCCACAATATTGTCTCGGTCATTGCCAAACTCCATGACCAAGGTCTCATTTTAGGGGACATTAAACCCCAGAATATTTTGGTCAATAATCAAGCGGTTCCCGCCATTATCGATACAGATTCCTTTCAAATTGCCCACCTCACCACCGGGGAAATCTATCCCTGCTTGGTCGGATCCGAAGGCTTTACACCGCCGGAACTCCTAGGGCAGGATTTTGCCCACATCACCCAAACCGTTGCCCACGATAATTTCCGGTTGGGGGTCATTATCTACTACCTACTATTTGGCAGCCATCCTTTCCAGGGTCAATGGACAGGTCCGGGAGATCCCCCCGACCAACAGCAGTTGATTAAACAGGGACATTGGGTGTTTAGCCAGGATAGTGTGCTCAAGCCCTCAAAACTGACCATCCCCCTGGGTATTATCTATCCTCCCCTACAGGTTTGTTTTTGGCGGTGCTTCCAGATTGGCCACGTTAATCCTCGCCTCCGTCCCAGCGCCCAGGAATGGCAAACGGTTTTAGGGGAAGCCCTACGGGAGTTGAAACAATGTTTAACGGTGCAGTCCCACATTTACCATCCCCACACCCCCCACTGCTATTGGTGCGATCGCCAAAAACGGTTAAAAACGGATATTTTTGACCATTCCGTGGTTCCCGCTGCGCCCCGTCAAGCGCCTCCCCCCAAGACCCCTCCCCCTCAGGTTGCCGTTGCCGCTGTGCCCCCGGCCCCGTTCCGTTCCACTCCCCCCAGGAGACCCGTGTTTCATCAACCGCCTCCGGTCAATCGACTCTCCTGGGTGTCCACCCTCTCCCTCTTCCTCGGCGGGGGGGCGATCGCCAGTTGGATTTTTTCCGCGTGGTTTTTAGCTACCCAACCATCTCAACGCTTCCTACACCGTCAATCCTTAGCCCCGATCCGAGAAACCGAGTTATCCTCCAGACCCCCCATTGTGCCCTCACCACCAACGGCAGAGACCTTGTTGAAAGCGGGTTACAGCAAATATATCCAAAGCGACTTTGCAGAAGCACTACAAAAGGTGAATCAGTCCCTCACGATCAACCCCAATTTTGCAGAAGCCTATTATTACCGCAGCCTGGTGCAAAAAAGCCTGGGTAATCATCAGGCCGCGGAACTAGATTGGCAATTAGCGCAACGCCTGGCCCCAAAACAAATGCCCTTTAACCCGATGTTTACCTCCTTAGACCTAGCACTGCCCCTGGATGTAGTTGGAAAATCACCGTCCCTGCCCCCCCCGAAGGTTATGTCACGCCGCGAGGCCCCAACAGCAAAACCGACATCAACATCTGCTTCCCCCTATCCGATGCCATTACCCTCGGTTCCCCTACCAGGGGATGTAGATGCCTTCCTAGAATTGGAAATGAAGCAGATCAATCAGGATATGTTGAGGCTTAAATCGAAAATCAACCAGGAACCGCCCCTCCCTGCTCCCAAGAATTTACCACCGCTTTAACTGCCGTGACGGATCGGATAAAATCCCCAGACCATTGGCGATCGGGCACCATGGATAATACTGAACGTAAACTGATGCCAAATTCAAGTGAAGATTTTTGACAAGTAGTGTACAATTATAAACTGTTGTTAGATAACAACCCAAGGCTCGGTAGCTCAGTTGGTTAGAGCAGGGGACTCATAAGCCCAAGGTCGGCGGTTCAAATCCGCCCCGAGCCATTTCCTTGCATTTTCAAAGCAGTTTTACAAAAAATCTTTGCCGACAAAGATCATAGCTGTTTTAGTTGTTAGCTTGAGCTAATAGTCGGGCGACAAATTCGGCTACGGTTCCCAAAACGGGGCTAAGGACAACAACAGACGCGGCAGCGATAATGATAGTCCGTGAGGTTTGCCCTTGTTCTTTGACTAGCTGAAAGAAGCGATCGTCCCAACGTTTAACTTCTTCTGCCAGTTGTTCCCGATTTTGTTGGATTTGCTGTTCTAAGTTGTCAAGTCTTTGGTTATTAGTCTCGACTAGGGTAATAATTTTGGCGAGTTGTTCTTGTTCTGTCATGGTGTCTCCTTTGATGGGATGGCTGCCCCCCTAAGTCAAGTTTAGGTTGGCAATGTTGAGTATACCCATCATTCCTAATTCTTCATGGTCAAGGATATGGCAATGGTAAACGGTTTTGCCAGCATAATCCTGGAAGTTGACACGAATACGAACTTTTTCACCGGTTTTTACCACAACGGTGTCTTTCCAAGCTGGGTAAGGAACGGCCCGATCATCACGACTGATGACTTGAAAGTCATTGACATGGAGATGGAAGGGATGATCCATGACCCCTGTGTTGACAATCTCCCAGTCCTCTACGGTCCCAAGGGTCACTTGAGTGTCAATTCTTTGATGATCAAAGGCCTGTCCGTTAATCATAAATACCATACCCATTCCGGGGAACACACCATGGTTGAGGGTAAAGCGTCGGGATAATTGAGCAACGGGTAAAGTCGTAACGGGCAACAGTCGTTCCGGTAACGGGGTGGGACGGGTTGGTTCCCCATAGGTGAACGTCGCCAGGGTCATTGGAGTATTTTGAACAGCGCCCATGCTGCCCCTTCCCATCATTCCCATGCCCATCATGCCCATACCCCCACGATTATAGGGAAGGTTTAATAGTCGATACTGCCCAGGTGCCCGATCGCCTTGGATTAAAATGTCGGCCCGTTCCCCTGGGGCTAATAACAGTTCATTGAGTTCAATCGGTTTGGCGATCGCCCCTCCGTCCGTCGCAATTAGATAGAAGGGATGGTTTTCTAGGGACAGGCGGTAAAAATGGGAAACAGAGGCATTGAGCAGTCTGAGGCGCAATAATCCATTTTGGGGTAAGGAAAAGGAGGGGTTAACCTGGCCATTGCCGATGATCACATTGCCTTCCCTCCCCGCCATCAGATTCAGATAACTACTGTTCAATAATTGACCCTGATTATCTAACGCAAAATCCTGTAGGACTAGGAACGCTTCCTGGGCAGCTTTGATGGCAGGAATCTGATCTAACTCGCCCCGAATGACAAATAATCCGGCTAATCCCCCCGCAACTTGGTCCGCAACATAACCGTGTAAGTGGGGATGGTACCAAAAGGTGCCGGATCGATGATTGGCGGGAATCTTAAATTCGTAGGTAAACCTTTCTTGGGGAGGAATTTTCAGGAAAACATTATCCGCGGTTCCTGTGGGGGGAATATGGAGTCCATGATAATGAAGATTGGTCGGTTGGTTAAATTGATTAGTTAAATGAATGCGGACGGTATCACCGGGTTGTGCCTCTAAACGTGGGGCTGGAATTTGACCGTTATAGGTTAAAAGTTGAGCAATTTGCCTGCCTAAATTAACCGGGGCATAACGGGCTGCTAAAGTTAATTCTAATAGCCCATTTTGACTGCGATAAATGGAGGAAGAGGGGAAAGAAGGGGCAGCAACTAGGGACTTGTTGTGGTTATTTATCCCCCAATGGGTGGCCAACGCTAGACCAGTCCCCATGGCACCCAGGGAGAGAAATTGACGGCGATTAAGGTTAACCATCATGATGATTGCCTTAAGTCTTAGTATTTTTCATAGCGCTTAAAAACCTCTACGTTCCCTTGTTGATTAAAGGCTAAAACCTCAAAGGGTTGTTTGCGATTTTGCATTTCCATGCCTGGGGTTCCAATGGGCATTGCAGGGACAGATAAACCCGCTAATTGTGGCTTTTGCTTGAGAAAACGCTTGATATCATCCGCCGGAACGTGCCCTTCGAACACATAGCCATCAATAATTGCCGTATGACAGGAGGCCAAATTCAAGGGGACTTGATGCTGTTGCTTTAGGGCATCCATTGCCTCCGTTTTGATGTCGGTTACTTGAAATCCGTGTTTTTTGACATGGTCAATCCACGCACCGCAACACCCACAGGAAGGACTACGATACACTGTCATCTGTTTATTACCGGTGTAGGACTCACGGGATTGATCCCAGACACTGGCTAACACAGTCACGTTATTGTTGTCAGCAAGAGCATCATTATCTGGGTAGAAGTAAATGCCCCCCAGAAGGGTCACTAGACCGACACCGACGATCGCCGTAATGAGACGAGTATTTACCATGGCACTTATTCCATTCAGGGTGTTGACTATCCTAGCAGACCGTGAAAATTGCCCAACACCTCAAGCTAAGGTGGTCGGTAAAACCAGACTCTCAAAAAAGTTAAGGTTTTGGCGGATTATCTATAGCCCAAGGGCCGATAATGCTTTCCCCTTGTTCTTTGGCGGCAAGTTCGAGGTTAAGGTGTAGTAGTTTTTCAAGAATGTCGTCATCTTTTTTAAATCCATAGGCTTTCAATTCTTACCCCTTTAATTGACCAGTGCCTCGGAGTGCCTGTGCGGTCATTAAACTGCTTGTTACAACTACGACAAAGATAGCGTTGTAGACGGGGTCGACTCTTTAGTTGATTGAACCCTTTCTTGACAACACTTTTGTCGCTCTCGCAATACATACAGATGCTAACCTAAGTCCTCTTAACCTTTGCTGTGATGGCCTTTTCCTTTATACCCCATTACCTGAACAGTATTGATCGTGGTCGCCTTATTGCCAAAGGCTTCCAGAAACGCAAAGGGGAATTTCTTGGGGTCAAAGGGGGCTTCTGCTAAACGGGAAACCGCTTCTTCAATCTCAACGGTATTCATAGACCAAAACTCACTATTACGGGATTCACCAAACCGAGTATATCGCCCGTCCCCCTGTTCCCAATCGGTATTCCTGTTGTCACCCCGGACCAACCGTCACCCTAACCGTAGATGCCAATTAGCCGGAACGTATTGCGGATGGGGGGAGTGAAAAGTCGGCTCGCTTTGAGCGGTATGGAAGTTTGACTTTTTCCTTTCGTGTTGATTTTTGATAGATAATATTTGTAGTTTATTTATGCCCACAAAGCTTAAATTTTGTAACGGAACGCTGAATAGGATAAAGAAACCTAAAAAAATACCCGTGTGGTGAAAGCCTCCATAGAAATTCAACTATTATGTCGATAGATAGAAAATGATCAATTTATTTATTGGTTGTACGGACTGTCCAAATATCAATAAGCATTCGTTTTCATCAATGATGCGGTTTTTTTCGCCGCTTTGCGTATATCTACGGACATATAAGTCCTAAGGTTATTCCTACAGTTAGCCAATTGCCATTAACTTCATAAATATTAATCAATTTTTGTAAATCAACTTAGCGCTCTCAGACAAAGGTTAAGTTGCATCGGTTATCCGCCGTTACAAATTCAATTATTTGACTCCCCAGTAATTCATTGGAGTGATGAGTTATGGATACTTCTTTTTGTGCCCCCCTTGCCCGATTACAGCAAGACCTCAAGGATTTAATTAACAATAAATCCACGGGAACACTGTATATCAGTCATGGCGAAACCATTGTGGCGAAGGTCTATCTCCTCGCCGGTCATTTCCTGTACGTGGTAGACACCCAACAGCGAATGCGACGATGGCGACGGGCCACCTTTCAATATGCCAATGGTTGGCAGCAGCCCACAATTTTTGATAACCATCACCCCTGGGAATATGACTTTCTTTATCAAGGTATTAGTGGCGGCAAGTTAAACCTGGAAGCGGCGAAATCGATTATCTTGTCGGTGGCTGAGGAATGTTGGTTGGAATTGGCGTTATTGGAAAATTTAAAATTCAACTGGTTAAAATACGAACGAGTCCGGTCTACCTATTCCTTTTTTCTGAGCTTAAGTGATGAGGAATTAGCCCCCACGCTAATCCATGCCAATACTCTCTATGGCGAATGGCATGGCGCGTGGGGAAATCGTTTTTCCCCCAGTCTGTCCCCCACGTTAACGGACAAAGGACAGCGCATTGATAATGCCAAGGTCAAAGCGTATATCACCGGGACATCCAGCATTTGGGATATTGCCCTGCAACTGCACCATCCCATCACCAAGGTGCAAAAGTCCCTCATGGCCTGGCATGACAAAGACCTGTTAGTGTTCAAGCCGTTACAGGATTTGGCCCCGCCGGTGGAAGAAGGGGAAGAAAAACAGGTTACTGAACCCGAAACCCCCACCCCTGCGGTTAGTCGTCAAGTGCCGACACCGGCCCCCAAGGTCGCCCCGCCCCCTGTGGCTGAGGCCCCGGCTGCAACACCGCCACCATCGGCTCCGGTCAGTCAGGTAGATGGTGATTATTTAATTGCCTGTATTGATGACAGTCCCATTGTGGTTCATAATCTCAAATCCATGTTGGAACCGGCGGGCTTTAAAGTGCTGGCGATTCATGAACCCATGGCCGGGTTTGGTCAGTTAATTGAGCATAAACCCAACTTAATTTTGTTGGATATTAATATGCCCAATGCCGATGGCTACAGCGTGTGTAAATTCCTCCATGAAACCGAGGCGTTTAAGCAAACTCCCATCATTATTTTGACTGCCCATGATGGCGTAGTGGATCGTACCCGGGCTAAATTAGCGGGGGCCAATGACTTTTTGGGTAAACCCCCCGATCGCCAAGAATTGTTGGCCAAAATTGAGTCTTATTTATCTATTCGGGTACCCCGTTAAGGGATAAAAAGTGTTTCTCTATTGTTGATAGACTTGCTTTTGCAAAAGGGCAAGTTTAGCCGGGCTATTTCGTTATCAACCCTAATAAATTGAGGTTATTTCCATGGCAACGTTAACAGCGAAAAAGAAAATCCTGGTCATTGATGATTCCCCTATTATGACCCTGGTTTTGGGCAATATTGTGGCGGCAGACCCCCAATTACAGGTGGTTGAGTATGCGTCTGATGGCCTTGATGGGCTGAAAAAAGTTGAAACGGCTAAGCCAGATTTAATCATTCTGGATTTGGAAATGCCCAAAATGAATGGGGTTGAATTCATGAAGCAGGTTCGCTTTAAAAGCCAAGCTAAGGTGATTGTGGTGACGGCTGAGGCGGCCAATTCCGAAAAAGTCCAGCAAATTAAAACCTTGGGCATTGATGGCTTGGTGTTTAAGCCGTCCAACGTGGTGGCTCAGGAACTGAAAAATCAAAAAAGTCAGGAAATCCGTAATTTAATCCACCAAGTCTTAAAGATTTAATGACATAAATTTTTCCTCAGTTACGAAAGTTAATCTCTTTTTGTTAAAGCCGTTCAAAACTTTTGTAAACACTTTGGAAATAAATGCATTCTTCTCCGTACAATTAAGTTTAAAGGGAAGGTAAATATTCAATCTTATGTTGAATTCTATTACTCGTTTGTTGGGGCTTTTATTATGATTGAAGATCAAGAGCTACGGGAAATTTACCAGGTTTCGGGACTAGAACACGTCCAGAATTTGGAATCGGGTCTGCTGAAGCTTGAAGAAACCCCCAACGACCCGGATTTGCTTCAAACGCTTCTACGGGAAGCCCATAGCCTAAAAGGGGACTCCCGCGTCACCGGCGTTAAGTCCGTTGAGGCCTTGGCGCACCGCTTAGAGGAAATTCTGGGTCGGCTCAAAAAGGAACAAATGACGTGGTCAGCCTCCCTGAGCGATCGCCTTTTTCAATCCCTTGGGGGGTTAGGGAAATTAGTGCATGAAGCGGTTACCGATGAACCCAGCGGCGTAGATGTTAACCAGTTGTTGGCCCAGTTGAGTGAATTTGTGCCCAACTTGGAAACGGAACCCAGTGCGCCGACCCCAGTGGCGGCCAGTCGCAGAACGGTGATCCAACGGCAGCCGTTACTAATTGAAGATACGACCCTGCGGGATACCTACCGCATTTCCAGCGATGAACACCTGACCAAGTTACAGGCGGGGCTGGAATTGTTGGCCATGCATCCCAATGATCAAAGTTCCCTGCAATTACTATTGGACGAGGCCCAGAGCTTTGAAATGGATTCCCGCTTGGCGGGGCAAAAGCCGTTAGAGGCACTGATCCATCGGGTGGAAAATGTGTTTGAGGCACTGCAATCCCATCAGTTGGGCTTTAACCAGGTCTCTGAACCCTTAAATCGGGGTCTGGCGGCGATCGCCGCTTTGTCCAAAGAAGCGACCACCGGGGAACTGGCCCCCATTGAGCCGGACGATACCCTGGTGGAACTGGATAAATTGTTGGCCAACCACGGTCAATCCCAGACCGCAGGGGCCTCGGGACAGAATGCCGCCCTGGATACCATTCGGGTTCCCATGCGTTACCTGGATGCCCTGATGACCCACACCGGGGAATTAACGGTGACCAAAACCCGCATGGCCCACGCCACCCAATCCATTCGGGAATTGACGGCCCTCTGGGATGACCTAAAACGTCGCCGCCAAAAAGGCAACGCCCTGCGCCTGGAAAATGTCCAGGAACGCTTGGATGACATCATTGTTTCCCTGTCCCAAAACCTGGCGGAAAACAATACCCGTCTAGACCTAATTGCGCGGGAATTTGACGAAAAAATCCGTACCCTGCGCCTAGTCCCCCTCTCCACCATTTTCTTGCCTTTCCCCCGGTTAGTGCGGGAACTGGCCAAGGAACAGGAAAAAGAAATTGAGTTTGTCATGGAAGGGGGCGACATCCCGGTGGACAAACAAATTCTGGAGGAAATGCGCGATCCCCTACTGCACCTGCTGCGGAATGCGGTGGATCACGGCATGGAAACCCCAGAAGAACGGGAGAAAGCCGGTAAACCCCGGGGCGGCAAAATTACCCTCACCGCCACCCAGTCCGGTAGTCACATCATCATTGAGGTGAA